>DATCWO010000282.1:0-2862 GCA_036566325.1 Burkholderiales bacterium
TGTTTGCGCACATAGGCACCGTCGTTGGCTTTGTAGTTCTGATATTCGCCGTCGACGGTTTCCTCCATGACGCGCTGCAGAATGCCTTCGGTATCGCGCGCAAACAGCGGATCCCAGTACGAACCCCAGACCAGCTTGATGACGTTCCAGCCGGCACCGCGGAATTCGCCTTCGAGTTCCTGGATGATCTTGCCGTTACCGCGCACCGGACCGTCGAGGCGCTGCAGGTTGCAGTTGACGACGAAGACGAGGTTGTCGAGCTTTTCGCGCGCCGCCAGACCGATCGCGCCCATCGATTCGGGCTCGTCCATTTCGCCGTCGCCGCAGAACACCCAGACCTTTCGGTTCTCGGTGTTGGCAAGACCGCGCGCATGCAAGTACTTCAGGAAGCGCGCCATATAGATGCCCTGAATCGGACCCAGGCCCATCGACACGGTGGGGAACTGCCAGAATTCGGGCATCAGCCACGGATGCGGATAGGAGGAAATCCCCTTGCCGCCCACCTCGCGGCGGAAGTTGAGCAACTGCTCTTCGGTCAGGCGGCCTTCGAGGAAGGCGCGCGCATACACGCCCGGCGCGGAGTGACCCTGCAAATAGACGAGATCGCCGCCATGTTCATCGGTCGGCGCATGCCAGAAGTGGTGAAAACCGATACCGAACAGCGTGCCGACCGAGGCGAAGCTGGCAATGTGGCCGCCCAGATCGCCTTCGGCCTTGTTGGCCTTGGCGACCATCATCATCGCGTTCCAGCGGCAATAGGAGCGAATGCGTTCTTCCAACGCGCTATCGCCCGGATGCGCCTCTTCCAGGTGCGGCGGAATGGTATTGATGTAGGCCGTGTTCGCCGAAAACGGCAGATGCGCACCGGAACGGCGCGCCTTCTCAACCAGCTTCTCGAGCAGAAAATGGGCGCGTTCCGGCCCTTCCTGTTCAAGGACGGTTTCGAGCGCGTCCAGCCATTCCTGGGTTTCGAGCGCATCTGAGTCGTTGGCGGCCGGACCGGCCGGAAATGAATGGGGCACTGCGGACATAAAGCCTCCTAAATGCGCACATCGGCGCCTGCAGTCGGACGGTCAGCCCAACCGGTTAACCGGCCGCTGCTTGTGGCGGCGCCGGCTTTGCGAAATCTGTACGAACTCAATACTGCGTCGGTAAGGCGCAATTCCGGGCAACAGTTTAATGAATTGCCGCCCAAGAGGGCGGCCCCTGCCCAACCGCCCGGAACGCCCGACGCGAACAAGATAAATCCGGCCCTCCGCAATTCTCTTGATTTTCGTCTATCGGAAGGCGATTCCGGATTCTACAACTCGCATTCGACCCAACCAAGCGCTTTCGCCGGGCAAAGCATCCGCCCGATGCTAGAATCGGCTGCTTCTTCAGCAGTCCAGTTTTCCCGCCTGATTACTCCATGGAAACACGCATTCTCGACGGCGTTGCACTGTCGCGCAAATTGCGCGCTGAATGGAAGGACCGCGCCGACGCGCTAACCCTCGACGGCCATCCGCCCAGTCTGGCCGTACTCATCGTCGGGCAGGACCCTGCCTCCGCCGTCTACGTGCGCAACAAAATCAAAGCCTGCGCCGATCTGGGGGTGCGCTCGGAGCAGCTCGAACTGCCGGCCAATACCAGCGAAGCCGAATTGTTGCGTCATATCGATCGGCTCAATCGGGATCCGGCGACGCATGGCATTCTGGTGCAACTGCCGCTACCCAAGCACATCGCCACCGAGCGCATCATTCACGCGATCGATCCGGCCAAGGACGTGGACGGTTTTCATCCTCTGAACGTCGGCCTGCTCGCCGCCGGGCAGCCGCGCTTCATTCCCTGTACGCCGGCCGGCATCATGGAACTGCTGGAGGCGGCCCATATCAATCCGTGGGGACAGCGCGTGGTTATCGTCGGCGCCAGCAACATCGTCGGCAAACCGGTCGGTCTGCTCCTGCTGCAAAAAGGCGCAACGGTCAGCTTCTGCAATTCGAAGACCCGCGATCTCGCCGCCCATACGCGCGAAGCCGACATTCTGGTCGTCGCGGTGGGCAAACCGAAACTCATCGGCGCAGACATGGTCAAGCCTGGAGCGGTTGTGGTGGACGTCGGTATCAACCGGCTACCGGACGGCAGCCTGGTAGGCGATGTGGACTACGACGCGATGCTGGGCAAGGTGGCGTACGTCACGCCGGTGCCCGGTGGTGTCGGTCCGATGACCATCACCATGCTCATCATCAACACGGTGCGCGCGGCCGAAGCTGTTTACGCGAAAGCAAAGGCGATCGCGGCAAGCGCCTGACCCGGGACGTTCTTCCGGGACGTTGGTTGCCTCGATCCACGCACTCACACTTGGAAGTACAGATGAACCCGTTGCTTGATTTCAGCGGCTTGCCGCGCTTTGCCAGTATTCGTCCCGCACATGTGACTGCCGCAGTGGATACGCTGCTGCGCGACAACCGCGCACTGATCGAGCGATTGACGCAAACCGATACGCCGGCGACATGGCGCGCTTTTGTCGAGCCGCTGGAAGATGCCCACGAACGTCTCAGCCGCGCGTGGGGGGTGGTCGGCCACTTGCACAGCGTGCTCGATTCGCCTGAACTGCGCGAGGTCTACAACGCCAATCAGCCCAAGATCGTCGAGTACTACACCGAGCTGGGACAGAATCTCACCCTGTTCGACAAGTACAAGGCGCTGAAAAGCTCGCCCGAATACGCCAACCTCGACGCCGCCCAGCGCACGATCATCGACAACGAGATCCGTGACTTCCGCCTTTCCGGCGCGGAGCTGTCGGACGAGAAGAAAAAGCGCTTCGGCGAAATATCCGCTGCGCTCGCGCAGCTCTCCACAAAGTTTTCCGAGAACGTTCTCGAC
>DATCWO010000012.1:0-23130 GCA_036566325.1 Burkholderiales bacterium
GGAACTGGGATTGGAAGACGCGCACATCGGCCACGATGAGCGAGTCGATCCGGGCGGGCGCGACGGCCCGCGTGCGCCGCTGCCGTGGGAAGCGGAACCGCCGCATGGCTGGCGCGGTGCGCGACCCTGGTTACCGTTTCCGCCGCAGGCGCGGGAACTCTCGGTCGAGCAGCAGTGGCGTAACCCGCACTCGATCCTTCATCTCTATCGCCGCCTGCTGGTGGCCCGCAAAGCGAGTTTGGCATTGCAACTCGGCGACTGGGAGGAAGTGCCGTCGCCGTCCGAGTTGCTGGCGTATCGTCGGCGACATGCAGCGGATGAGCGCATCGTCTGCATCAACTTCGCCGCGCAACCGCAGCGTTTGCTACTTGACGGCGCGTGGCGTGTCGAGGTCGCCAGCGAAGGGGTGGGAGAGGGCGTGTCCTTCGATGGCTGTGTCGATGCAGAGCAGGCGCTGGTGCTCGCGCCGTGGTGAGCGCGCTTGCGTTCAGGAAAACCAGCGCAGGAAGGCTGCCGCAGTGAGTGCCGTCGCGGCCAGAAGCGCGAGGGCGGTCCAGCTATGGCCGCGTTGTGTATCGGCCCAGTCCGGTTCGCGTTTGAGATAGATGGCGGTCAGTACGACGCCCGTGATCGCACAGCCGATTTTGATGAGCAGGGCGGCGACGGCAATGCCATGGATGTCCGGCAAGCGTCCGTACGAAAGGTAGCTTGCAGCGCCGAATGCAACGCCGCTGGCGATCTGGATGAGCCAGCCCGCCAGCACCAGCCGCGCGATGCGACGCCCGCTTTGCCGCGTCGCCGGCATCGGCCAGCGTGCGCAGACGGCGCCGCCCAACACGGCGGCCGCGCCGAAGTTGTGCGCGATCTGCACGAGTGTGTAGACGAGGTTTTCGACCACTTGAAGAAACTACTCGACCTGCGCCTTGATGCACTGCTCCACGCCGATGGGTACGTGCGCCTTGTTGACCACCTTGACGCAAAGCTCATGCTTGCCGGGCGCGAGTGTTTCCAGCGTGTGGCTGCCTTTGAGTTCGCGCAGAATGGCGACTTCCTTGCCGTCGACATACAAGTGGACGTGATCGGCCTTGGGACCAGGTATGACTTCGTAGTTGATGCGGTTCTGGTCGAACGCGTCCAGCTTTGCGCCGTCCGCGGGTAAAAGAATTTTGACCGAGCCTGTCTGCGCGTATGCAACGGAAACCAGACCCAGGGAAACGAGCAGCGCGCCGAGCGCCAGGATTTTTTTCATCGCCGTCTCCATCATGTGCATCGGGCCGTCATGATAGCAGCCGTCATCGCGCCGTTCGGAGCGGCAGTCGCGCTTGCTGGCGCAGTGCCGCGTCGTCAATCGCTTCAATTGGCGCATTGAATGTGCGGAGTATTACAATGCAGCGCACATATCTTGCACCCCCAGAAGGCTCCTGGCCATCATGATCGCTCTCGTCGAAGCCCATCGTGCCGGTTTGTTGCGACGGGAGCACTGGTTGCCCAATCTGGTCGCCGGCGTGATCGTCGGCGTGGTGGCGCTGCCGCTGGCCATGGCCTTCGCCATCGCCTCCGGCGCGAAGCCCGAGCAGGGGCTCTATACCGCGATCATCGCCGGACTGGTGGTGTCGCTGTTCGGCGGCAGCCGCGTGCAGATCGCCGGTCCCACCGGCGCATTCATCGTCATCCTGTTCGCCATCGTGGCAAAGCACGGCATAGACGGTTTGCAGATCGCGACCCTGATGGCCGGCGGCATTCTGTTGGTGCTGGGGATCGCGCGGCTCGGTGCGGTGATCAAGTTCATTCCTGATCCCGTCATCGTCGGTTTCACCGCCGGTATCGGTGTCGTGATCTGGGTCGGACAGTGGAAGGATTTCTTCGGCCTGCCGGCGCCGGCCGGTGCGCACTTTCATCAGCAGCTCTGGTCGCTGCTGCAATCGTTCCCGCAAGTGCATCTGGCCACGACCGTGCTGGCCTCTCTTGCCTTGATACTGGTGATCTTCACGTCGAAGGTGCCCAAACTCGAGCGCGTGCCCGGACCGTTGGTGGCACTGGTCGGCGTGACGTTGCTGCAGGCGGTATTTCAATTCGAAGGCGTGACGACCATCGGCAGCGCGTTCGGCGACATTCCGCGCGGTCTGCCGTCATTGCAGTTTCCGGAGGTCACGCTGGCGCGCGTGATCGAGTTGATCGGTCCGGCATTCGCGATCGCCATGCTCGGTGCGATCGAGTCGTTGCTGTCGGCAGTCGTTTCCGATGGCATGGCCGGGACGCGGCACGATTCCAATCAGGAACTGATCGGTCAGGGTCTGGCCAATATCGCCGCGCCGCTGTTCGGCGGCTTCGCCGCGACCGGCGCCATCGCACGCACCGCGACCAATATCCGCAACGGCGGCACCAGTCCGATTGCCGGTGTGGTGCACGCCATCACGCTGATCCTCGTCGTGCTGGTGCTGGCGCCGCTTGCGGTGTATGTCCCGCTTGCCGCACTCGCTGCCATTCTTTTCGTCGTCGCCTGGAACATGAGCGACGTCGCACACGTGGCGAAAATGGTCAGGCGTGCGCCGTTCGCGGATGTCGCGATCCTGTTGGTGACTTTCATATTGACCGTTTTCGCCGACCTCGTTGTGGCGGTGAACGTCGGCGTGGTTCTCGCGATGTTGCATTTCATGCGGCGCATGGCTTCCAGCGTTGAAGTGCAGCAGATCACCGGGCAGGCCTTACGCGAAGAAATTGGCCAGCCGGACACAATCGCGTTGCCGCCGGGCGTGCTGGCGTATGCGGTGCAAGGGCCATTCTTTTTCGGCGCTGTGGAAAATTTCGAGCGCGCGCTGGCCGGTACGCATACCGATCCGCGCGTATTGATCATCCAGTTGCGTCGCGTGCCGTTCGTCGACATCACCGGCATGCTGACGCTGGAGGAAGTCATTCTCGATATGCATCGGCGCGGCGTGCGCGTGTTGCTGGCGGGCGCGAATGCGCGCGTGGCCGGGAAGCTCGAGAAGGCTGGCATCGTCGAACTGGTCGGTGCCGAGAATTGCTTCGAGCGTTTTGCGGACGCGGTCGAACACTGCCATCAGATGGCCGACTGGATTGCGTCGGGACTCGGTCCGGACGCGAAGTCGGTGCTGAACGCGAGCCGGCGATATTTTCGCGAGCACTTCGGCAAACGTACCGAGGGCGAAGGGTAGTCGCTGCTTGCACGTCAACGCGCTATGCGCACGCATGCCGATGCGCGTCTTGAAGCGCTCGTCGGACCTCCTTACGCAACATCGAAGCGACTGTCGGTTCGGCTTACATTGTGGCGCGCCGCACGATTGCACGTAGCGCGCAATCTTTTGCGAAACAGACGTTTGACGGCGCAATAGAGTGCGCGGCACAGCGCCTGCTCGCACTCGGCGTCCGGTCCGCGTGCGCACGCCAATGTACGAACTCCCTCTCGCACAATGTCGTGCCCCACCCGGTTAGGGTAAATCTGATTAAGTGCCGAGGATGGTCGCGAGCGCGCGAAGCTCACAACCTTAATCAGAGCTTCCTTAGCGATCGAGCGCACGCAGTCCTGTCTAGCGCCGGGGAGTCGGTCATGGCACATACACCGCTGTTGAACACGCTGGTCTGGCTGAATGATGTCGCCAGGATCGGCGCGGAACAGAACCTCGATTACGAAGCCGCGAAGGACGCGTTGCGCTCACGCAGGCGCTTTGTGCAGGGAGTGGCCGCGACCGCCGCGATGGCGGCAACGCCTGCGTGGGTGGCGGCCGCTATGGCGAATCCGCCTCGCATCGCGATTATCGGCACCGGGCTCGCCGGCCTCACCTGCGCCTATCGATTACATAAGCAGGGCGTCAATGCGACGGTGTACGAAGCGGCTCCGCGCCTGGGCGGTCGTTGCGTGACGAACCGGACTGCATTCAGCGGCCTGTACGTCGAGCAAGGCGGTGAGTTCATCGATTCGACCGATACGGAAATCATCGAGTTGGCGGCGGAGCTGGGTCTCACGCTCGAAAATTTTGGCAGTGCCTACGATCTCGCAAGCGGCGAAGCGGTCTACTTCATCCATGGTGCGCCGTACACCGCTGCGGAGGTGTACAACGACCTGAGCAAAATCCAGGACCGCGTGCTTTCCGAACTCGCTGCGGCACCCTTTCCCACGACCTGGAACAGCTACACGCCACGCGGTGCCCGGCTCGATAACACCAACATCGACGCATGGATACAGTCCGCTGTCCCCGGAGGCACCACGTCGCGATTGGGGCAATTGCTGGGGATTGCGTATACGACGGAGTACGGCGCGGAATGCAGTCAACAGAGCGCGCTCAATCTCATTTATCAGCTTGGCACGAGCAAGCCGGGCAAGTTCAGTCCGCTGGGTGGCGCCGACAAGCGTTACCAGGTCCAAGGTGGCAACGACCAATTGGTGACGCGCATGGCGAGTGCGTTGGGAAGCGAGCGCATCCGCCTCATGCACCAACTCATGCGCATCGTGCGTAACGATGACCAGAGTTACACGCTGGACTTCAATACGGCGAGCGGATCGACGCAGGTCGTGGCCGATTACCTCGTTCTTGCCCTGCCGTTTGCCGTGATGCGCGGCAAGGTCGATTACCAGGCCGCCGGTTTCGATTCCCGCAAGCTGATGGCGATCGGCAAGCTCGCCATGGGTCAGAACAGCAAGCTGCATGTCGAATTCGCCCAACGCTACTGGCTGAGTCTCGGGCATAACGGATTGAGCTACAGCGACAACGGCTATCAGGCCGCATGGGATGCCACGTCGCGTCAGGCCGGCACGCGCGGGGTGCTGACCAATCTCACCGGCGGTCGACGCGCCATTCAGATCAATTGGGAGCCGTCTTCGACCCGCACCGAGGAGTTTGTACAGCTGCTCAATGAAGTCATGCCGGGCATCGCGGCATACGCAACCGGCAACCATTTGCTCAGCTACTGGCCCAACCATCGCTGGGTGGGCGGTTCATATAGCTTTTATGCGCCCGGCGACTACACGCTGTTCGGCGGATACGAAGGCGTTCGCCAGGGCAATTGCTTCTTCTGCGGCGAGCACACGTCGCAGTTGTTCAAGGGAACGCTGAACGGCGCGGTGGAGTCCGCGATCCGTTGTACGACGGAACTACTCGAGGATGTGCTGCAGGGCGGCGTGGTGGTGCCGCCGCCGATTCCGGAACCCGAGCCCGAGCCGGAACCCGAACCGCCGCCACCCGAGGAGCCACCGGAAGAAGAACCGATCGAGGAAGCCGTCGCAGGGTTGCCGAGCTGGGTGCCGCTCAGCGGACGCATGAAGCGGCTCGTGACCGCGAACACTTTCGCATCGGTCGATCCCTGTCCCAGCGACAGTTGCACGTACAACAGCACGTACAACGGAATCGGCAACGACATGGTGCTGCGTTCATTCAGCGGCGGCATCTACAACCCGTACTACAGTAACTATGGCGCGGTGGTTATTCATGGCGGCGGGCACGGCAATTACGGCGGCAACGAAACGTACGTCTTCAATCTCGATACGCTGCGCTTCACACGTCTGGATAACCCAACCAATCACCCGTCGCTCACCTATAAGTCGGTGCCGGGTAATTTGTGGAATCTCACTTATTGCGAATACATCGACGGACAGCCGGCGAGTTCGCATACCTTCGACAACCTCGCCATCATTCCGCCGGGCAAGGGCGGCGGTTCGAAGGGCAGCCTGTTGCGCGCGATCAGCCAGGCCTGCGGCAAGGAATCGCGCATGACCGGTTACTCGCACATTTTCAATCTCGCCGCGCCGGCCAACCGCTGGTCGCGTTTTTCCATCAACGCCTACAACGGCAACAAGGCGCCGCCCACCGGCGCGTGCGCTTACGATTCGAAGCGCAACTGCGTGTGGCAGTTCATTCATCAGAATGCGCTGGTCGGAAAACTGGATATCGCGACGAAGAAGTGGACGACCATCAGCATGAATCGCGGCATGGGCGATCTGCGCCCCGATTCGCTCACGGCGCAGTATTACGCGCCGCGCGATCTCGTGATTCTGTGGGCATATCGCAAGACCGTACCTAAATCGACGGGCGTCTGGATTTTCAACCCCAACAGTCCGACCACCGGCGTGCAGCGCATAACCCTTTCCAGGAGCGTGCCGCCGTCGACTTCATCGGAGGTGATCGCGGGCGATATCTGCACGCATAACGGCCGCATCTATCTGATCACGCCGGCCGATGAAGATGCGGTCTTTGAAGTGACGATCGGTACGACACTGAACTGGACGGTCAAGCGGCTCGCATGGATCGGCTCAGCGGCCGATGTCGCGGCGATTGGCTCGGCCATCGACCTGGTGGTGTACACGTTCAAGCGTTTCGCCTACTGCACGAAAGCGCGCTGCTTCGTCTACGTGCCGGCGCGCGGCGCGCCGGTGTTCGCGTTCAGGCCGCCCGGCGTTTGAGGACGGCATTCGCACGCCGCTCCGGCGTGCACGGGAGTTCGGTACGGCGGCGTCGCGGTGTTGATTCTCCAGGCTCGACGACGAAATGCCGTGGGCCTTGCTTCCCTATTTCGACTTGGCGCGCGTGGTCTTCGACTGCTTGCCGTAGCTGACGCCATGCTCGGCCAGGTACTGACGAATGAGTTGACGCACGACTTGCGATGGCGTCAGATCCTGCGACGCACAGAGACCTTCAAAGGCTTTCTTCTTGTCAGGGTCGATCAGGACCGTCAGGCGGGCGGTTTTGTTTTCCATGATGATGGCGACCGGACGTATATGTTAATGCGATTCTAATACTGTTCATCAGCGCCCCCAACGCGCATCGCATTCGCGAGCTTGCGCAATATCCGCAGCCCTTCGTATGTCGCCAGGGCGCATAAGGGGGTCAAAGAACAGCAACAACACATTTGAGTCTGCTTCGGAGTGCGATCCTGCTGTTGGGCGGTTACGCGCAACCTTGCACTTGGGAGTCGGTGTCCTGAACATGGAGGCCGACTGGTGTGATGCGCAGCGATCGTTCGGACGCTCGACGTTCGATCTCAACGCGACCTTCCGCGGTGCGCGCGCCGGCGTAAACCTCGAAGCCGTGTTCCGCAAGCAGCAGGGCGCTGGCGAGACCATTCCCGAGTGGCCCCGGAAATCATTACGGTGGATTGCGTGGTGGAGTCCTTTGTCTCGTGCCTCGATTCTGGCTAAAGATCGGCCGGTCCCGCATGCGCGCTTCGGCCGGGGGAACTCGACTTGACCAAATGGTACTAAATTGGTTCTAATTAGGTCCATGACGCATCTTATAAAGAGTCCGACACCGTGCTGCGCATCAGCAAATTGACCGATTACGGCACCCTGGTCATGACACACATGGCCGTTTTTCCGGACCGCCAGTACAGCGCGAATGAAATCGCCACTGCGCTGAGCCTTGGTGTCCCGACCGTCAGCAAGGTGCTGAAGGCGCTCACGCGCCACGGTTTGGTCACGAGCATTCGCGGCTCGCGCGGCGGCTATGCGCTGAGTCGCCTGCCGGAACAGATCACGATCGCCGATATCGTCGACGCCCTGGAAGACCAGCCCTTCGGCTTGACCGAGTGCAGCGCCACGGCCGGGCTGTGCAATTACGAAGACGGTTGCCTGATCCGCACCAACTGGCAGCGCATCAGCCAGATCGTGCGGCATGCGCTGGAAGAGGTGCGTCTGGCGGACATGGTGCGCCGCAATGTGCCGAATCGTAAGATCGCGCCGCCGCTTGAAGCGCGCGCGATGAAGGGATCGCCCATGGTCGTGAAGCGTCCGGCCCAATGAACAGGAGTGAGTAAATGAGTGCCACCTCGCAACAACTCGAGTCGTTTCTGAAGCGCGAATATGTCGCCGGATTCGAGACGCTGCTGGAATCCGATACGCTGCCCAAGGGACTGTCGGAAGACGTGATCCGCGTCATTTCGGCGAAGAAGGGCGAGCCGGAATTCCTGCTCGAATGGCGGCTCGAAGCCTATCGCCGCTGGCTGGAAATGACGCCGCCGGGCTGGGCGCATGTGAAACATCCGCCGATCGACTATCAGGACATCATCTATTACTCGGCGCCGAAGCAGAAGACGGACGGTCCGCAGAGTCTTGATGACGTCGATCCGGAATTGCTGCGCACCTACGAGAAGCTCGGCGTGCCGCTGCACGAACGTGCGCGGCTGGCCGGCGTCGCGGTCGATGCGGTGTTCGATTCGGTGTCGGTGGCGACCACGTTCCAGAAACAACTGGCCGAGCAGGGCATCATTTTCTGTTCGTTCTCGGAAGCGGTGAAGAACCATCCCGATCTGGTGCGCCAGTATCTCGGTTCGGTCGTGCCGCAAAGCGACAACTTCTATGCCGCGCTCAACTCGGCGGTGTTCACCGACGGCTCCTTCGTCTATATACCGAAGGGCGTGCGCTGTCCGATGGAGTTGTCGACCTATTTCCGCATCAACGCGCGCGATACGGGTCAGTTCGAACGCACGCTGATCATTGCCGACGAGGGCGCGCACGTCAGCTATCTGGAAGGCTGTACGGCGCCGATGCGCGACGAGAACCAGTTGCACGCCGCAGTGGTCGAGCTGGTCGCGCTGGAAGGCGCGAAGATCAAATACTCCACAGTGCAGAACTGGTATCCGGGCGACGAGAACGGCGTCGGCGGCATCTACAATTTCGTCACCAAGCGCGGCGACTGTCGCGGTGCGCGTTCGCATATTTCGTGGACGCAGGTCGAAACCGGTTCCGCCATCACCTGGAAATATCCCAGCGTGATCCTGCGCGGCGACGATTCGATCGGCGAGTTCTATTCGGTTGCGCTGACCAATCACTATCAGCAGGCCGATACCGGCACCAAGATGATTCACATGGGCCGCAACACGCGCAGCACGATTATTTCGAAGGGCATTTCCGCCGGCTTCGGCAGCAATACCTATCGTGGTCTGGTGCGCGTCACACCGAAGGCGGCGGGTGCGCGCAACTACACGCAGTGCGATTCGCTGCTGATCGGCGACAAGTGCGCGGCGCACACTTTCCCGACCATCGAGGCACGCCATCCGACGGCGCATGTGGAGCATGAAGCGACCACCTCGCGCATTGGCGAAGACCAGTTGTTTTACGCAATGCAGCGCGGCCTGTCGGCCGAGGATGCGGTATCGATGATCGTCAGTGGCTTCTGTAAGGAAGTGTTCAAGGAATTGCCGATGGAGTTCGCCGTCGAAGCGCAGAACCTGCTCGGCGTGAGTCTCGAAGGCAGCGTGGGTTAAGGGAAAAATTAGAGATGATCAAAATCAGCAATCTGCAAGTTTCGGTTGAAGACAAGAAGATCCTGCGCGGCCTCGATCTGGAAGTGAAAACGGGCGAAGTGCACGCGATCATGGGGCCGAACGGTTCGGGCAAGAGCACGCTGGCGCAGATTCTGGCCGGGCGTGACGGCTACAAGATCGAGGGCGGCAGCGTGGATTGGGACGGCATCGATCTGCTCTCGCTGCCGGCCGAGGAGCGCGCGCGCACCGGTCTGTTTCTCGCGTTTCAATACCCGGTCGAAATTCCCGGCGTGTCGAACGCCTATTTTCTCAAGGCGGCGGTGAACGCCGTGCGCCGTCATCGCGGCGAGCCGGAACTCGATGCGATGGATTTCCTCAAGCGCATCAAGAGCGAAATGAAGTCGGTCGGCATGCGCGAGGAATTTCTCTATCGCTCGGTCAACGAAGGTTTTTCCGGCGGCGAGAAGAAGCGCAACGAAGTGCTGCAGATGGCGCTGCTCGAGCCGAAGTTGGCGATTCTCGATGAAACCGATTCCGGGCTCGATATCGATGCGTTGCGCGTCGTCGCCGACGGTGTTAATCGGCTGCGCGCACCGGATCGTTCCATGATCGTCATCACGCACTATCAGCGGCTGCTGGAATACATCGTTCCGGATCGCGTGCATGTGCTTTCGCATGGCCGCATCGCGCGCTCGGGTGGGCCCGAATTGGCGCTCGAACTCGAAGAGCGCGGCTACGGCTGGATTGAAGAGGAAGACAAGCGCGCTGCACAGCCGCGCAAGGGCGTCGCATCATGAGTGCAGTGGAAACCTGGCTGGAGATATTCCGCGCTCAGGCGGCCGGTCTACCGGGCGCAAAATTGCCCTGGCTGGTCGCGACGCGCAATCGCGCCATCGAACGCTTCGCCGAGGCCGGCTGGCCGACCAACCGCCTGGAAAACTGGCGGCATACCTCGCTTGCGCTGCTCGGACAGCAGGAATTCGCCGCGCGCGCGGCGGACGATTCCGCTGCGCGCATCGCTGCGCAATTGCGCAACGACGACACGGGCCACTGGCTGGTGTTCGTCGACGGGCATTTTGCGCCGTCGCTGTCCGCCATCGGGTCGCTGCCTGCGGGCGCGTATATCGGCACGCTCGCCGATGCGTTGATCAGCCGCCCGGAGCAGGTGCAGGCGGTTTTCGGCGACGCCGAAGAGGGCGAGAGCCCGGCGGCGCTCAATGCCGCGCTGGCTACCGATGGCGCTTTCATTCATCTCGCCCGTGGCGTCGTGATCGAAGCGCCGATTCATCTGCTGTTCATCGGCGGCGTGGCGCAGGGTGTCAGCCAGTTGCGTAACTTCATCCTTGCCGACGATGCCGCGCAGGCGACCATCGCGGAACGTTATGTCGGTCGCGATGGCGCGCCGACGCTGACCAATGCCGTGACGCGCATTCACACCGGCGCCGATGCGCACATCACCCATCTCAAACTGCAGGAAGAATCGGAGCAGACGTTTCACCTCGCCGCCATCGATGCCGTACAGGCACGCGGTTCGGTGTTCGCGTCGCATTCGTTGTCCTTCGGCGCGCGGTTGGCGCGCAACGACATCGGCTCACGCTTCGACGGCGAAGGCTGCGAGGCGCTGCTGAACGGGCTTTATCACGTCGACGGCAGGCGTCATGTCGATCACCATACGCGCCTGGATCACGCGCAGCCGCATGGCACCAGCCGCGAGTTCTACCGCGGCATTCTCGATGGCGCGGGGCGCGGCGTCTTCACCGGCCGCGTGCATGTTGCCCCCGGCGCCATGAAAACCGACGCGGAACAGCGCAGCGACAGCCTGTTGTTGTCCGCGCTGGCCGAGACCGATACACGGCCGGAACTGGAGATCTATGCCGACGACGTGAAGTGCGCACATGGTGCGACCGTCGGTCAGATCGATGAAGTCAGCCTGTTCTATCTGCGTTCGCGTGGCATCGATGAAACCCACGCGCGCAATCTGTTGATCTACGCTTTCGCCGCGGAAGTACTCGCGCGCATCGGCGTGGCATCCTTGCGCAAGCGCGCCGAGGCCGCCATCCGTGCCCGCATTCCGGACGGCGAGTTGCTGGAGCAGTTGTCATGAATGCGCCCGAACTGCGCTCTCTTACCGGTGGGCCGCTGCACGCGGCCGACGATTTCCCCATCCTGTCGCGCAAGGTGCGCGGCAAGCGGCTGGTTTATCTCGATAACGGCGCGACCACGCAGAAGCCCGCATCGGTGATCGAGGCCGAACGGCGCTTCTATCTCGAATCGAACGCCAACATTCATCGCGGCGTGCATTGGCTGTCGCAGCACTCGACCGATCTGTACGAAAACGCGCGCGAAAGTGTGCGGCGTTTTCTCAATGCGGCACGCGCCGAGGAGATCGTGTTCACGCGCGGCACGACCGAAGCGATCAATCTCGTCGCGCAGAGCTGGGGGCGTGCGACGCTCAAGGCCGGCGACGAAATCGTGCTGACCACGATGGAACATCATTCCAACATCGTGCCCTGGCAGCTTCTTTGCGAGCAGACCGGTGCGGTGCTCAAGGTTGCGCCGATCAACGATCGCGGCGAACTCGAGATGGACGCTTTCAATGCGTTACTCGGGCCGCGCACGCGCCTCGTTGCGGTTGCGCATGTGTCGAACGCGCTCGGCACGGTGAATCCGGTTGCGACGATCATCGAACGCGCGCACGCGGTCGGTGCGTTGGTGCTGGTCGACGGCGCGCAGGCCGTCGCGCACCAGCCGGTCGATGTGCAGGCGCTCGGTTGCGATTTCTACGCGTTCTCCGCGCACAAGCTTTACGGCCCGACCGGCATCGGCGCGCTGTACGCGCGCTACGACGTGCTGCGTGCGATGCCGCCGTGGCAGGGTGGCGGCGACATGATCCGTACGGTCAGTTTCGAACGCAGTACCTGGGCCGAAGCGCCGCAGCGCTTCGAGGCCGGCACGCCGAACATCGCTGGCGCGATCGGCCTGGCCGCCGCAATCGAATATGTCGAAAGCATCGGCATGGAACGGATCGCCGCGCACGAGCAGGCGCTGCTGGCGCACGCGACCGAAGCGGTGCAGTGCCTGCCCGGTGTGCGACTGATCGGCACCGCCGCCGACAAGGCCGGCATTCTGTCGTTCATGATCGACGGCGTTCATCCGCATGATCTGGGCACCATCCTCGACGTCGAAGGCATTGCCATTCGCGCGGGCCATCACTGCGCCATGCCGGTGATGACGCGCTTCGGCATTCCGGGCACGGCACGCGCATCGTTTGCGCTCTACAACGATGAGCGCGATGTCAGCGCGCTGGTGGCGGGGATTCGCAAGGCGCAGGCCATGTTCAGTGGAGTGCCGCACTAATGAGCGAGATGCATGGCGATTTGCGCGAGCTCTATCAGGAAGTGATTTTCGATCACAACCGCCGACCACGGAATTTCCGCGCCATCGAAAATGCCGATCGCGTCGCCGAGGGTCATAACCCGTTGTGCGGCGATCAGCTCACGGTCTATGTACGGATCGAGAACGGCGTCGTCGCCGATGCCAGTTTCGTCGGCCACGGCTGTGCGATTTCCACCGCCTCGGCGTCGTTGATGACCGAGGCGGTCATCGGCAAGCCGGAACAGGAAGTCGAAGCATTGTTCCAGGACTTTCACGCCATGCTGACCGACAAGACGGCGACCGAGCATGATCTGGGCAAGCTCGAAGTGCTGTCCGGCGTAAAGGAGTTTCCCGTACGGGTGAAATGCGCGACGCTGGCGTGGCATACGCTGCACAACGCGCTGGCAGGTGCCGCCGATCCGGCGCGTACCGAGTGAAGGAGATTTGATGGGCAGATACGATGACGTGCGCAACGTTACGCTGACGCGCGATTGTCCGGCGGTGATCGTGCCATGGGGCACGCCGGTGGAACTCGAGGCGGGCTGCGAGGCGCAGATTACGCAACGACTGGGCGGCACGGTCACAGTGGTGGTGAACGGCAACATGTATCGCATCGATGGCAAAGACATGGATGCGCTGGGACTCGAAGCGGAAGCGGAAGAGGCCGTCGAGCACTCCGGCGAGCCGCTGACCGCCGAACAGATCGAAACCGCTGCATGGGAGCGACTCGCCACCTGCTACGACCCCGAGATTCCGATCGACATCGTCAACCTCGGTCTGGTTTATGGTTGCGAAGTGCAGCCGCTCGAAAACGATCGCTTCCGCATCGACATCAAGATGACGCTGACGGCGCCGGGTTGCGGCATGGGGACGCTGCTGGCGGACGAGGCGAGAGACAAGCTGCTCGCCATTCCGGGTGTCGACGAGGTGGAGGTCGATCTGGTCTGGGATCCGCCTTGGGATCGCGAAATGATGAGCGAAATGGCCCGCCTCGAAATGGGCATGATGTAGCGCTCTTCCGGCGCCACCTTCTGTCGCCAAATGCCGGGAAATTGCCCGCTTGATGCGGGCATTTCCATATAACGAGCCGATTTTCTTCAAGTTGTAAACCGCTTGCCGGCTGTGGCCGAAGTGCCACAATCGTCGTGTAAAAACGCCTCCGGCGCACATTTCTGGTGCGCAACGCCCTCAAAGTGGGCGAAAATGGCGCCCCTTCGGTGGAGTGGGTGGCCCTCGCCGATAAGTCGAGAAAGGAAGAAGGAAGGCGATGAAGTACCAGCAGGCGGAAGATTTTCTGAACAGTGTCGCGGTACGCAACTCCGGAGAACCGGAGTTCATGCAGGCGGTCCGCGAAGTTGTCGGCAGTGTGTGGTCCTATATCGAGCAGCATCCGCGTTATACGGAGCAAGGTCTGCTGGACCGTCTGGTGGAGCCGGAGCGCGTGATCCAGTTCCGCATTTCCTGGGTTGATGATCGGGGCGAGGTCCAGGTCAATCGCGGCTTCCGCATTCAACACAACTCCGCCATCGGGCCTTACAAGGGTGGCATTCGCTTCCACCCCTCCGTCAATCTGTCGATCCTCAAATTTCTCGCCTTCGAACAGACCTTCAAGAACTCGCTCACCACACTGCCCATGGGCGGCGGCAAGGGCGGTTCCGACTTCGATCCCAAGGGCAAGAGCCCGGCTGAAGTGATGCGCTTCTGCCAGGCGTTCATCACCGAGCTCTTCCGCCACATCGGTTCAGACACCGACGTGCCGGCCGGCGACATCGGCGTCGGTCGACGTGAAGTCGGCTTCATGGCTGGGATGATGAAAAAGTTGTCCAACCGCTCGGATTGTGTTTTCACCGGTAAGGGCCTTTCCTTCGGCGGTTCTTTGATCCGTCCCGAAGCGACCGGCTACGGCACGGTCTATTTCGCCCGTGAAATGCTGCAACAGACCGGTCGTTCACTCGAAGGTCTCAAAGTCTCCGTTTCCGGTTCGGGCAATGTCGCGCAATACGCCGTCGAAAAAGCGATGGAACTCGGCGCGAAGGTCATTACGGTGTCCGATTCGAGCGGTACGGTCATCGATCAGGACGGCTTCACACCCGAAAAGCTGGCCGAACTGATGGAAGTCAAAAATCATATGTATGGTCGCGTCAGTGACTATGCCGGGCGCGTGCGGGCGAAGTTCGAGCGCGGTGTGACGCCGTGGCATGTGCCGGTCGATGTCGCGCTGCCCTGTGCGACGCAGAATGAATTGCTCGGCACAGACGCCAAAATGCTGGTGAAGAACGGCGTCCTGTGCGTGGCCGAAGGCGCGAACATGCCGTCCACGGCGGAAGCGGTGCATATCTTCGAGGAAGCCGGTGTGCTGTACGCGCCCGGCAAGGCGAGCAACGCTGGCGGCGTCGCAACCTCCGGCCTGGAAATGACGCAGAACGCCATGCGCCTTTCCTGGACGCGCGAAGAAGTTGACGGACGCCTGCTCGAAATCATGCAGGGCATCCATCGCGCGTGTGTCGAATACGGCAAACGCCCGGACGGCAAGATCAACTATGTCAACGGTGCGAACGTCGCCGGCTTCGTCAAAGTGGCCGATGCGATGCTGGCGCAGGGCGTGATCTGACGCTCATCGCTTCATGCGAAAGAGGCCTCCCGTGGGAGGCCTTTTTTTTGTGTCATGCCCGAGCAGATCGCCCGGGTCACCAATGGTTGGCGAAGCCGCGCGTTTCGCGCCGGTCGATATAAGGCACGGTCCTCGCATGGCTGCGTGCTACTGCATGCCGCAGAGGGCATCGATGAAGCACGGTACCGGTCGGAGCATTTTGTCGGCGGCGATCGTCGCGCTCGTCTTGAGCGGCTGCGCCACGTACCCGCACCGGGAACCGATCGAGGCGTATGTCGCCGACATCGAACCGCTCGCGGGCGAGGGCCTCGAGGTGCGCATGCTGATCAAGCTGCGCATTCAGAACCCCAACGATGTCCCGCTCGAATTCAATGGCGTGTCGATGCAGATGAATGTGCAAGGGAGGCCGTTCGCGACCGGGGTGAGCGAGGTAAGTGGCGTGGTGCCGCGCTTCGGTGAAACCGTTGTCGCCGTGCCGGTGAGTCTTTCGGTGTTCGGCATGGCGCGCCGCGCCGTCGACGTCATCGCGGACACCTATCGTCGCGGCAAGCTGACGTACGAACTCACGGGCAAGCTTGCCGGTGTCGCGGACGCTGGGTCCGTCGGCTTCGAATCAGACGGCGAGTTCGTCCTGCCGGCGGAAATTTTCGGCAGTGCAAACTGAGCGCGAAGCGCAACCGCCTTCGCGCGTCGCGATTGCCGGCCGAGGCGGCCGGACATTGGCTCATTCTGGGTCAAGGCGCAGGCCGCGCTTGAGTGATCGTTGACGCAAGCGTTGCACGAAGCGTCGTGTAGGCAGGCGCGCGATGCATGAAAAGGCTGGCGAGCCAAGCGAGGAAAAGCGCGATCGCCAGGCGGACCATCCATAGTCCGGCGTCATATTGATCGGCGACCAGATAGCTGTTGCACACGCGCACCGGCGCGGCAATGTAGAGCCAACCCACGACCGCCAGCATGCTGAAGAAATTGGTCCACACGAATCCACGCCCGACGGCCTCCAGGCGCTCCCAGCCGAGTGCCAGCGGCAACCCGACCAGCAGCGGCAGGCTGGCGAACTTGGCCAACTCAGCGAAAGGGTTCACGAGCGTCGCGTCGAGCGCGCGCGGCAGCATCCAGTAGCTCGATGCGAGCAACGCCGTGAGTACGAATGGCAACGGGCCGCCGATCAACCGACGCAGCCTTGCCCGTTGCGATGGCGAAAGACCGAAACCGGCGGCGAAGCCGGTCGTTGCCAGGAGCGGAATCTGGATCAGCATATGCGCCACCATGGATGCTTCCAGCCACGTTCGCATTGGCGGCAGCGCCAATACGAACAGCGTGGCGAGGCCGGCGCCCGCGCTGAGCCGCGCCTGCGACATCGTCATGAACGTAATCCGGCTGCGCGAATGAAATCCTCGGGCGCTTCGATGTCGCTGATGCGCACGAGGCGGCCATCGCGGTCGAGCAAGTGGATGGCGGCATTGTGTTCGTAACCGTCGCGTCCGTCGGGAATCACCACCACACCGAATACATCGAGCAGGGCGTCGCGCGCTGCTTCATCGGTCAGGCGCGCAACGCGCCAGTGCCGTCCGTCTGCACCATGATGCGTTGCATAGGCTCTGAGCGCGGTGAGATCGTCCGACGGGTCGAAACTCACCGTCACCAGGGCGAAATCGGTCCCCAGCCGATCGGCCGGAACGGCGTCGCGAATCTGCCTGAAGGCGGTGCCGAGACTGCGGCACAGCGTCTCGCAGCGAGTGTAGATGAACTCCACCGCAAGCAGGCGGCCGCGATATTCGTTGAAGTTGAAGCGGCGACCGTCCTGATCTTCGAGCGTGAAGAGCGGGAGTGCGCGCGGATTGAGCAATATGCGTTCGCGCCGTGCCGTCTCCGTGGTGAAGGCACGGAATCCGTCCGTGCCCCACCAGAACACTGCGAGTGCCGCAAATGCGATCAGCGCCGAGGCATACAGCGCTCGCCTCATGCCGGGTTGCCGCGGGCCAGCGCGATCTGCGGCACGTTGCGCGCCGCGGATCGCAGGCGCAAGAGGAAGCGCAGCATGAACACCAGAACGGCCGCGATGACCAGCGCCGCAAAGACCGCGGCGACCCGGTCATATGGCACCCACTCCGGCAGATGCGCGGCATAGCGCCGCGCTACGCTGGACTTGCCGGAATAGAGAAAGCTCAGCGTGAAGCCCAGCGTCGCAATGGCGAAAATCCACAAGGCGATGCGGTCGATCATGCCTTCGGTTGCGTCGCGCCTGGTGTTGCCAACGTGATACATGAAACCGAACAGCATGGTCATCATGCCCAGCAGCAGATAAGTGTGGAAGTGGCCCGGCACCCAGAGCGTGTTGTGCATGATGTAGTTGACGCTGATGGTGCCGTCGATGAAGGCCGGCATCGCGCCTGCGGCCCAGCCGAATAGCGACAGGAATAGCAGCCTGGACGTCATGTCCCAGCGAATGCCGGAGCGATACACGATCATCAGTCCGCCGTAGGCCGTCACGATCAGGATGGGAAAGGTGTTCAGGTAGCTGATCACCTGACCCATGATGAGCATCCATCTCGGCATGGCGAAATCCATGAGCAGATGATGCGGGTAGATGAACAGCACCATCAGCAGCGAAGCCGTCCACGAGGCGAGAAAAACTCTGTTGGATTTCCATGGCCGTTGCGTGTAGCGCGGCAGCAGTTCGTATACGGCGATCACCGCCATGTAGATAGTCGCGTTGATGAACACATGGCCGAAGAAACAGATCATGTTCTTCGCCAGGAGCGGCTCGATGCTGAAGCTGGGCACGTAGGCGTTGATGATCATCATCATGATGATGCTGGCGCCGACCACCAGGCCGACGATGTTCACGATCGTCACCATGGTGGATGCCACCACGGCGGGCGGTGGCCCATAGCCTTCCTCGCGACCAAACAGCTGCGGCCAGCCCAGCGCTCGCGCGAAACTACCGTAGCGGACGATGACGGCACGGGCGATGTCCAGATGCAGGAGAACGAAGCCGGCCCCGATCACGAGCAGGCCGCCCATGAATAATGCCGCGGCGCCGGGACTCCACAGCCCCATTGATTTCGTCGGCAGCGGATAAAGGAACGTCCAGGCGCCGTGAAAGTTTCCGCCCAGCACGCTCGCCAAGATCATCGCCACGCCGACGAGAAACAGCGCGAGGTTGGCCATGAATATGCGTTCGGAGAGCGACACGTACTGGCGGAGGAAATGCCACATGATGGCCGCGCCCGCAATTGCCGCGACACCCACCATGCCGGCGCCGTGCAGGGTCATGAGCTGATAGAACCACATCGGCCCGAGTTCGATGTATTGCGCCTGCTCCATGCGCATCAGCAGGCCGAACACCATCATCAACAGCAGCGTGAGAACGGCGGTCGCGATATGGGCGAGCACGCTGGCGCGTGTGCCACGGTCGATCGTGTTGTTGTACTCAACCACGTTGTGCCCCCGCGAGTTTCACGACCTTGATCTCCGTCACCATGTTGTGATGGATCAACCCGCAGTACTCCATGCAGAGGATGCGGTAGGTGCCTTCGGTATCGAACGTGTGACGCACGGTGTTGGTGTAGCCGGGCATGGCTTGGGCCTGGGCCACCAGGCGCAGGTTGGTGTCGTAGATGCCGAAGCCGTGATTGACATCCGCGCTGGTGACGCGGAATTCGACCGGTTGTCCGACGACCACTTCGGTGCGGCTCAATTCCCATCGCCATTGATAACCCACTGCGTTGATGATCTGCGGCGTAGCCTTGTTCGAGCTTCCGCGACTTTCGTCGTAGGGAAGATCGAGCAGGCTGTAAATCATCGTCGGGCCAAGCGTCAACGCCAGGACCCAGAACGCCGCGGTGCGCAGGCGGTAAGCGCGCTTCTGCAGCGGCTTATAGTCAGCGTGGCGGACGTGGGACAGTACGTAAACGAAAATGAAAACCGCTGACATCAAGCTCATCAGTGCGATGGAGATGAGCCAGACCGAATCGTGCAACATGAAGCTCCCCTTTGGTTTTGGCGATGGTGCGCAATGCACTACGGAACAGCTCTGAGCCAGAGCCATGCCAATTAATGCAATCGTTTGACGTGCATCACTTTTATGAATTTTTCGAAGCGCAAAATCGACCGCGATACAAAAGTGAACGTTCAGTCCGGACGTTCGGACTGAACGATAAAAACGATAAGTGGCGAGAGCATGGTGACGATTGCGGCGTTGAAGGTTTTTCTGGACAGCCTGGAAGAAGGCGTTCTTTTTCTCGATGCGCGGCGTCGCGTGGTGCAGATCAATGCCGCCGCAGAGCGTCTGCTCGGCGGGGCAAGCGACCGGTTGATCGGCAGCCTGTGTCCGACGTTGTTCGTCGGCACACAATGCGCGGGCGAATGCGAAGTTCATGACAGCTGCTCGCTGACGCCGAAGCCGGGCGAGATGCGCAAGATCCAGGATGTCATGTTGAAACGCGCCGACGGCGGCGAGATGGCGTTGCGCATGTGGGCCATGCTGCTGCCGCCCAATAACGCGGGTCTTTACTGTTCCATCGTTTTACGCGATCGCACTCGCGAGGTCGCGCTTGAGAACGAGGTGCGCGAGCGTTGGCAGTTGGGTGGCCTGATCGGCCATGCGCCGGCCATGCAGTCGCTCTATGCGCAGATCCTGCGCGCCGCCGCGAGCGATGCGAGCGTACTCATCAGCGGCGAGAGCGGTGTCGGCAAGGAACTGGTAGCCCGCGCGCTGCACGACAACTCGCCGCGCAGCGCAGGACCGTATGTGCCGCTGAACTGCGCCGCATTGCCTGAAACCCTGCTCGAATCTGAACTGTTCGGTCATGCCAAGGGCGCGTTTTCGGGCGCCGCGATCGCGCGCGTCGGCCGCTTCGAAGCGAGCAACGGGGGCACCCTGATGCTCGATGAAATCGGCGAAATCTCGGCCGCCATGCAGACCAAGCTGCTGCGTGTGCTGCAGGAGCGGGAAGTGGTGCGGCTGGGCGAAAATCACGCGCGTAAGGTGGACGTGCGGGTCGTCGCGGCAACGAACCGGGATCTCGCGGCGATGGCGCGGCGCGGCGAATTTCGCGAGGACCTGTATTACCGTCTGCGTGTCTTGCCGCTGCATGTCGCGCCGCTGCGCGAGCGGCGCGAAGACATTGCGCTACTCACCACCAAGATCATGGACGAACTGGCCGAGCGTTATCGTCGCGCGCCGCTGCGCATCACACGCGAGGCGATGGCGGTACTGGAAGCCTGCGCCTGGCCCGGCAACGTGCGGCAGCTCTACAACGCATTGGAGTTCGCCATGGTCCACGCAGACGGACCGGTCATGCTGCCGCGCCATCTGCCGCCGGAAATCCTGCGGCCGCCGGTGTTGCCGATCGCCACCGCACAGCAGGCGTCGCCGTTCACGCACTACTATCGCCCGCCGGTTTCGCCGGACGAAGAGCGCCGGCTCATCCACCGTGCGATCGATGAAGCGGGGGGCAATCGTGCCGAGGCGGCCCGTCGATTGGGCATGTCGCGCACAACGTTGTGGAAGCGGCTCAAGGCCTAGACGGCGCCGCGCGCAGGGCGGCTGTTTGGAAAGGGTGGTGCCGAATGCAGGTCGGATCCCTCACGCCTGCCAGACCGCATAACCCTTTTCGCGTAATTCCTGCGCCAGTTCGACTTCCATCGTTCGCGCCGCGTGATACGGCATGGGATTGAAGAACGCGTACAGATCGGGGCGCAGGCGTATGCCGTACTCCTGCACATAGGCGTTGCCCTTGTAGCCGCGCTTGTGATTGGCGAAGCGTTGTTCGACTTTCAGGCCGGTGCAGCCGACATACAGGCAAGGTTTGGTGATGTCGTAACCCGGATTCGCGTCGCGGAATTTGCGATGGTTGAGTACGCGCTCATCGAGTTCGATGACATAAACGTTGTGGCGATGTTTCGCCGTCGCACGGGTCAATTTTTTTCCTGCGTTATGCGGCAGCCTGCGGAACGTAGGGCGCGGGCTCCGTGTCGTCATTCATGGCGAAATTTCGCGCCGCTCGCGGCGGCACCGGATTGTTTGCCGGGTTGACCGGGCGGATGGAGCGCAGCCAATGCTGCCTGGCTTCACTCGCTAGCTGATGCGCGGCGAGCAGGCTGCCGCGCGTCGTGCGTGGATTGCACACCATCAAGCCGATCCGTTCGCGCCGGCACGGTAACCACGCCCGCTTGTAGCTATCATCGCCGGTCAGATAATCGATTTCGTGGACGCCGTCGTTTTCGAGGCTGTATTGGATCATGTGCGCGCTCAATACCGTGTCGGCCGAGAATCTCGCGTAGCTCGTATCGTGGGCGAGCTTGAAAATATAAGCCCGCCGGTGTTGAGTGAACCAGAATTGCGCGGCGATCGGCGTGTTGTGAATATACGCTAGGCCGAGGCGAAGCCAGCCGTTGCGTGCGCAAATACGAGCCCAACCGTCTATGAAATCAGGATAGGGCTCGGGTTTCTTCCAACTGCGCTCGCATACCCGCTGATATGCCTTCATGCCGGCGTCGACGTCGGCCGGATCGGTTGCGATTTCGATGTGCGCGCCTTCCTCGCCGGCGCGAAAGCGTTTCGATTTGGCCGCCCAGATGTTGTAGAGCGGCGCGTCGAGACACGCGAGGTACTGCTCGAAAGACAGGCCGGCGCAAGTCAGATACCAGTTGCCGAAACAGGAGTAGTTTTTGACGTACCAGCCGCAATTGACGAAGGCGCGCGTCAGCGCAGCGGTGTCGGGATGTTCGGTATCGAGCGGCGCGAAGTTGATCGCTGCGCATTGAGGCCGATTTATGGCGATCTGGCGGGCCAATCCATGCAACGCGGAACCGTGCTCTCGCGCCGTGCTGATCAGCGGCGAGTAAAGCGCGGTGTCGCAATTCGTCGCGGACGCGTAGCGATCGGGCGCATCCGGCCTGCTGTGAAGCAGCATCGTGCTTTCGCCGCCATATTCCGGAGCGATGAAGGTCCAGTCGTCGGCGGCGATGTGTTCGATGAAATGTCGCGTCCATTCGCTCCCGGCGAATGGATTAAGTTCTCCCGCGGCGTCGAACAGTTCGCGCCGCGCCGCTACGAATGCCAGCGCTTCCCCTTTGCCAAAGCCGTGCATCGCGACCTCCCTGCGATCCGGAGCGTGCCCCGGGAGCCGTTATCCGCCGGCGTGCGTCGCTCTACGGCGACACGCCATGCGATGTCCAGGATAAATCGCCGTGAACATACGACGGCCGCTGCCGTGGCGGGGGCCGTGTGACACAACTTAACAGTCGGCGCGGTGGTTTACTTCAGTCGAATCGCTGCAGTTCGAATGCCTCCGCGTAAGGAAGGCTGCCGCCGACTGTGGCGATTTCGCGGTTCAGACGCAGCACGCGTTCGTCGAAACCCTGATTGCGCGTTCTCAGATTGCGTTCATGCTGCGAGCGATGAAAGCGCAGCAAGCGGGCTTTCCATTCCGCTTCTTCTTCGCCGAAGCCCATGTACAGATCGGAGCGCATCGAAAGGGTTTTGGCATCGCGGTTCAGACAGGCCCAGAGCTTCATCCGGTCCTGTTCGGCGATCGAACGGAAGCTTTCATACGTGCGCCGGTGCGTGTGGTTCGTATCGTTGCCGTGTGGCAGAAATACGAGGTCGGGACGCTGCGATGACAGGTAGGCGCGCAGCCGCTCGCAGTTTGCGGCATCGTCATTGTTTTCCCACAGACGCAGGAAGCTGATCCGCTCCGGCGGTAAACCGAAGAAGCGACAACTTGCGTGTTGCTCGATTTCACGAATCGCCGCTTTGTCGGCATTTGTGTGCGCGCCGTCAAAGCCGTCTTCCACACCGCTTGCGCCGGACGTCAGCACGGCCAGGTGAATCGCGTGGCCGCGGTCGTGAAGAAAGCGCATCGACACGCCGATGGCATCGAAGTCGTCGGGATGCGGTGCAAGCACCATGATCGTCAGCGATG
>DATCWO010000065.1:0-15830 GCA_036566325.1 Burkholderiales bacterium
TACCACATGCGCGGCGTCGCCGATCAACGCCACGCGCGGTGCAACAATGTTCGGCACACGCAGTTTCTGCAAAGGGAACGCCTGCGGCGGTGTGATGACGCGCAACTCGCCGAGCACATGCTGTCCCGCTTCGGCAACGCGTGCCGCCAATCGTTCCGGCGACAGATCGAGCAGTTCGCGACCATGTGCTTGCGGGGTGGACCAGACCATCGACATGCGCGCGTCGGGCAGCGGCAGATAAGCCAGCACGCCATCGGCGCGAAACCACTGGAACGCGGCGCCGTCATGAGCGCGTTCGCATTCGAAATTCGCCACGACACCGAGCGATTCATACGGTTGCGCGTCCGCGCGCAGATGAGCGGCGCGACGCAGCCAGGAGTTCGCGCCGTCCGCACCGACCAGCAAGGAGGCGCGCAGCGTGCGTCCATCGTCGAGGCTCAGTACTGCTTCGTCGGGTTCGAACTGCGTGGTGACGCACCGCGCCGCGGTGATCACTTCAACATTCGACGCCGCCGCGAGCGTTTGCCACAGTGCCTGCTGCAGGCGGCCGGATTCGACGATATGTGCAAGCGCAGCGACGCCTGTTTCGTAGGCAGAGAAGCTCAGTCTGGAATCGCGCGCATCGCCATGAATTTCCATGCGACCGACCGGTTGAATGCGCGCGGCATCCAGTGCCGACCAGGCACCGAGCGATTGCAAAAAGCCGATGCTGGCGGGATTGAGCGCATAGATCCGACTATCCCAGGCGTCAGTACGCGGCGCAGGCGGCGAAGGCTCGACGACGCCCACGCGCAAGCCGCCGTCACGCAGCGCGAGCGCGAAACTCGCGCCGACGAGGCCGGCGCCGATAACGAGGACGTCGAAGAAATCGGAAGAGGGCGAAGGCAGCACGAGGCGATTCTACCCGTGCAACCTATCGCCGATGCGACTCAGGCGCGCGGTTGGGCGCGAATGAGGACTTTCTCTTCCTGCATGGTGCGGGCGAGCAGTTTGACGAGCGCGAATGTCGTTTCGATATGCGGCACGGGCGTCTCGGTCATTTTGGCGAGTTCAAGCACGGAGCCGACCAGGGCGTCGATTTCCGGATCGCGACCCGCTTCGACATCCTGCAGCATGGAGGTCTTGTGCTTGCCGACTTTTTCCGCCCCGGCAATGCGCTTCTCCAGCGGAACGCGGAAAGTGATGCCGAGTTTGTTCGCAACCGTCTGCGCTTCGGTCATCATCGCGGCGGCCAGATCGCGCGTCAGTGGGAATTGGCAAATATCGACGAGTGTCGAATGCGTCAGCGAGCTGATCGGGTTGAAGGTCAGGTTGCCCCACAGTTTCAGCCACATTTCAGCGCGGATGTTCTCCAGCACCGGCGCCTTGAGGCCGCCACGGGTGAACATTTCAGATACTCGCTGGGCACGCTCCGAGGTCGAGCCATCCAGCTCGCCGATCGGAAAACGGTCGCCTTCGATATGGTGAATCACGCCGGGCGCGATCAGTTCCGAGGCCGGGTAGACCACACAACCGAGCAGGCGACGCGGATCGATGGCGGACTTGATCTCGCCGCCCGGATCAACGCTCTCCACCGCGCGATCGGCGAAATTGGGGTTCGCTTCGTTGCGCTGGAAATACCACCATGGAATCCCGTTCTGCATCGGGATGATGATGGTGTCTTCGTGTAAAAGCTTGTCCAGATCGGACAGAATGGGCGCGACCTGATGCGCCTTCATGCCGAGGATGACCACATCTTGCGGCCCGGCCTCATCCCAGGTACACGCGCGCACATTGCGCGCGATGTGTTCGGTACCGTCATGGTCCAACAGCTTCATGCCGTTGGCACGAATAGCTTCGAGATTTGCGCCCCGGACGACGACTGTTACATCTTCACCGCCCAGCGCGAGTTTGACCGCGACCAACCCGCCGATCGCGCCGGCGCCGACTACGCATACTTTCATGCTTGCTTCTCCAATCGAGCCGCCTTCAACCGCCGGCGCCCACATTTTTCGTGCATAAGATTATGCGTCGATGATGCGGGGCCGCCTTGACCTCTGTCAACCGGAACTTGACAGGCCGCCTTAAACCTTGACACCCGTAAGGATGGGTCTGGATAATCCCCGTCCCGCGTGGCGAATTAGCTCAGTGGTTAGAGCAGCGGAATCATAATCCGTTGGTCCGGGGTTCAAATCCCTGATTCGCCACCAATTTCTACTCTGACCGGGAAACGTCGGCTCCGACCGCGACTGAAACGCTCACGGCACGGTCGCAACCCCCGGTATTTTCCCTAGAATAGTCGCTCTCCAGCTCTGGGTCGCCTCATGCGTCTTTCATATAGTCGTTTCGCCGTCGCCCTCATCGCCGGCGGTTTGGCGTTCAGTGCCTGGGCGCAGTTGCGAGCCATTCCGTCCGATACCAAGCGGGGCGAACTGACGCACCTGCGCGAAAACGTGGTGCAACTCGATGACAAACAGGTGCGGCTCGCACCCGGCGCACTCATTCGCGACACGAACAACATCATCGTTCTGCCCACAATGGTGCCGACCAAGGCAGTGGTGAGATATCAGATCGATAATCAGGGCATGTTGAGCCGCGCATGGATCCTGAGCCCGCAAGAGGCCGCGCAGGACAAGTCCACTGCAAAGCCGATGCCATTGCCGACGCCGATCAAACCCGGCGCGGACAAGCAACAGGACGGCGACTCCGACAAATAGTGCAGCAATGACCAAGCGCGTTTATATCAAGACCTTCGGCTGCCAGATGAACGAGTACGACTCGGACAAGATGGCCGACGTACTGCATGCCGCCGAAGGACTCGAACTGACCGATCGCCCCGAAGAAGCGGACGTCATTCTGTTCAACACCTGTTCGGTGCGTGAAAAAGCGCAGGAGAAAGTCTTTCACGACCTCGGCCGTGTCCGCCACCTCAAGCAGGAGAATCCCGATCTGGTGATCGGTGTGGGTGGCTGCGTGGCGAGTCAGGAAGGCGCTGCGATCGTGAAACGCGCACCCTTTGTCGATGTCGTGTTCGGCCCGCAGACTTTGCATCGTCTGCCCGCCCTCATCGCCGAGCGCCGACGCAGCGGCAAGGCGCAGGTGGATATCTCCTTTCCGGAAATCGAGAAGTTCGATCACTTGCCGCCCGCACGGGTGGAAGCAGCGACCGCCTTCGTTTCGATCATGGAAGGCTGCAGCAAGTATTGTAGTTATTGTGTTGTGCCCTATACCCGCGGCGAGGAAGTATCGCGACCGTTCGAGGATGTCGTGATTGAGATCGCCGATCTGGCCGATCGCGGCGTCAAGGAAGTCACGCTGCTGGGGCAGAACGTCAACGCCTACCTCGGTCGGATGCCGGATGGACAGATTGCCGACTTCGCCCTGTTGCTCGAATACGTCGCCGAAGTGCCGGGCATCGAGCGCATTCGCTACACCACCTCGCACCCCAAGGAATTCACCCAGCGCCTCATCGATGCGTACGCCAAACTGCCAAAACTGGTTTCGCATGTACATCTGCCGGTACAGTCGGGCTCCGATCGCATTCTGGCGGCGATGAAGCGCGGCTACACCGTGCTGGAATACAAATCGATCATCCGCCGTCTGCGCGCAGCGCGACCGGACATTTGCATCTCCTCGGATTTCATTGTCGGCTTCCCGGGCGAAAGCGAGCACGATTTCGAGCAGACGATGAAGCTGGTGGACGACGTCAACTTCGACGCGTCCTTCTCCTTCATTTACAGCGTCCGCCCCGGCACGCCGGCCGCCGATCTGCCGGATGACACACCGCATGCGCTGAAGCTCGAGCGCCTCACGCGCCTGCAGGCGCAACTCGAAGCAAACGGGCGCGCGGTCAACGACGCGATGGTCGGCACGGTTCAGCGCGTACTGGTCGAAGGTCACGCGAAAAAAAACGCCAGCGAACTGGCCGGCCGCACCGATAACAACCGCATGGTCAATTTCGCCGCGCCGGAACGGCTGATCGGCCATTTCGTCGACGTCTACATCGAGACCGCTTTGCCGCATTCGTTGCGTGGCCGTGTTCATACGCGCGAGGATGTTCTCGCGATGCCCGCTTGAGTACTAAAAAGGCACCCGCACGCTCCGCCACGCGGAGCAAGGCTTTCGAATTAACGCTTGAGCCGGCGGACAACCAGCGCTTGGCCAATCTGTGCGGCGCGCTGGACGAGAATTTGCGACAAATGGAAGCGGGCCTCGACATCGCCATTGCGCGGCGCGGCGATCGCTTCAGCTTGCGCGGCGAGCCCGAGCAAGTGCAACGCGCGGCCGATATGCTGCAAAAATTCTACGCTGCCGCAACGCGTGAACTGTCCATCGACGATGTGCAACTGGGTATCGTCGAAGCACAGAAACCCGAAATCAAAAACGGCGAGCAACCCGCCCTGCTCACACGCCGGGCCGATCTGCACGGCCGCACGCCGCGCCAGCGCCAGTATTTGCAGCACATTCTCGAAAACGACATCACTTTCGGTGTCGGGCCGGCCGGAACGGGCAAAACCTACCTAGCGGTCGCGTGCGCGGTCGATGCGCTCGAACGCGATGCGGTCAAGCGCATCGTGCTCGTGCGCCCCGCCGTCGAGGCCGGTGAACGATTAGGCTTCCTGCCCGGCGATCTGGCGCAAAAGGTCGACCCCTATCTGCGCCCGCTATACGACGCGCTGTACGACCTGATGGGTTTCGACAAGGTCGGCAAGATGTTCGAACGCGGGGCAATCGAGATCGCGCCGCTGGCGTACATGCGCGGACGCACACTCAATCACTCCTTCATCATTCTGGACGAGGCGCAGAACACCACGCCGGAACAGATGAAGATGTTCCTGACGCGGATCGGCTTCGGCACCAAGGCGGTCATTACCGGCGATGTCACCCAAATCGATCTGCAGCGCGGTCAGAAAAGCGGCCTGGTGGAAGCGCGGCATATCCTCGCCAATGTGCGAGGGATCGCCTTCACCATTTTCGAATCCGAAGACGTCGTTCGGCATCCGCTCGTGGCGCGCATCGTCAACGCTTACGAAAAGTACGAAACCGGCGCCGGCTTACGCGCGCCGCGCGTTACCTAGGGGCGACTGAACAAGTGAGAAGTATGGTCGCGAGTGCACGCAGCTGTACGAGCGAGGACAACATGAAGCGACGGGTTGTCGCCGCCGAACCGGCGACGACTCAAGCCGAATGACCTCGATCAGAGCCACTTCAGTGTCCCGACGCCCCGTTCAGCTCAGCATGCACGTGCAGTACGCGATACCGCGCGCGGGCCTGCCCGCGGCGACGAGCATTCGGCGCTGGGCGTCCGTGGCGCTGGAACAGTCCGCTGAAGCAACCGTCCGCCTGGTGGATGAACATGAAGGACGCATACTCAATCGCAGTTATCGCGGCCGAGACTATGCAACCAACGTACTGACCTTCGCTTACGGCTTACAGGACGGCGCATTGATGGGCGACATCGTGCTGTGCGCGCCGGTCGTTGCGCGCGAGGCGACGGAGCAATGCAAGCCGCTGCGGCTGCATTACGCGCATCTGGTGGTGCACGGCATGCTGCACCTGCAAGGCTATGATCATGAACGGGCGAGCGAAGCGCGCAAGATGGAAGCGAAGGAAATCGCTATCCTTGCACAGCTCGGATTCGACAACCCCTACGAGGACGGATACCGGTCGCACGCATAAGCACGCGCCAGTGCCGCTGCAAACCTCCGATCGATTATGGACGAAGACCACAGTCACAAACCCAGCCTGCTTGAGCGCCTCGGCGCAATGATCATGCGCGAACCCGAAGACCGCGATCAGCTCATCGAGCTGTTGCACTCCGCACACGAACGGAATCTTCTCGATGCCGACGCGCTGACGATGATCGAGGGCGCACTGCAAGTCTCCGAGATGAAAGTACGCGATGTCATGATTCCGCGCACGCAGATGTGCGTCATCGACATCAACGATCCGCCGGAGGAATTCATCCCGCAGGTCATCGCCACGGCGCACTCGCGCTTTCCGATGATCGACCGCGACCGGGATCACGTGATCGGCATTCTGCTGGCAAAGGATCTGCTGCGCTATTACGCGAGCGACGACGAGTTCAACGTGCGCGATATGCTGCGACCGGTCGTTTTCGTTCCGGAATCCAAGCGCTTGAACGTACTGCTGCGCGAATTCCGCGTCAGCCGCAATCACATGGCGATCGTGGTGGACGAGTACGGCAGCGTGGCCGGACTGATCACGATTGAGGACGTGCTCGAACAGATCGTCGGCGACATCGAGGACGAACACGATTTCGACGAAATCGAAGACAACATCCTGCGCGAACGCAGCGGTCGCTGGCGCGTGAAAGCGCAGACCGATATCGCCGATTTCAACGAGCAGTTCGGCAGTCACTTTCCGGACGACGAACACGACACGGTCGGCGGGCTGGTCATCAGCCTGTTCGGCCGCCTGCCCAAACGCGGCGAAAGCATCGCCGTCGACGGCTTCAAGTTCACGGTGCAGCGCGCCGATAGTCGGCGCGTCCACACACTGGTGGTCGAGCGCACGCAGGAAGCGACTTGATTCAAGGCGCACGTCGCAAGACGCTCGTCTGTTTCGGCGCCGGCGCGCTTTCGGTGGCCGGCTTCGGCGACCTGCCGTTATGGCCGGTAACGCTGCTCTCCTTCGCGATCCTGTTATGGACCTGGCTGCGTTCACTCTCGGCACGCGAAGCGGCATGGTGCGGATTTGCCTACGGGCTGGGTAGTTTTTTAGTCGGCGTAAGTTGGGTCTACGTCAGCCTGCACGACTTCGGCATGATGCCTGCGCCACTGGCGGCGCTCGCCTCATTACTGTTCTGCATCGGTCTCGCGCTGTTTCCCGCCGCAACGGGTTATATCCAGGCGCGCTTCGCGGTACAGCCGGCGATCCGCTTGATGATGCTCGCGCCGGCCTGCTGGATGCTGACCGAATGGACGCGTGGGTGGCTGCTCACCGGCTTCCCCTGGCTCGCGTTCGGCTACTCGCAACTCGAAACACCGCTGTCCGGCTACGCGCCGATATTGGGCGTGTACGGACTGACGCTGTTGGCCACGATGGCGATGGGATGCGTCGTTGCCATCGTCGCGTTGCGCGGCCGCGCCGGATTGAACGGGGCCGTATTGCTCACCGTTCTGATCGGCGGCGGGTTCGCACTCCGCTACGTCGAATGGACACAGCCGAATGGCGCACCGATTTCCGTCAGCCTGCTGCAGGGCAATATTCCGCAGGAACTGAAGTTCGTGCCGGGACGTTATCAGCACACGCTCGAAACCTATGCGCGACTCGCGCAAAACGCGCCCGCCAAGTTAACAGTGTTGCCCGAAACTGCGATCCCACGTTTTTTCGATCAAGTCGAACCGGAATACATTGAACGGTTGCGCGACCATGCGGCCCGGCAGTCGGGCGACATGCTCGTACCCGTACCCATGCATGACGAACAGGGCCGCTACTACAACGCGGTGGTAAGCCTTGGGCAAGCGTCGATGCAAAGCTACGCCAAGGTTCATCTCGTCCCGTTCGGCGAGTTCGTGCCGCCCGGTTTCGGCTGGATCGTGAATGTGCTGCAGATTCCGCTCTCGGATTTCTCTTCCGGCAGCGCAGCGCAACGGCCGTTGCACGTCGCGGGAGAGCGCGTCGCGCTCAACGTCTGCTATGAAGACGCGTTCGGCGAAGAAATCATTCGCCAGTTGCCGGAAGCCACGCTGCTCGTCAATGTCAGTAACGTCGCGTGGTTCGGCGATTCGCTCGCGCCCGAGCAGCATCTGCGCATCGCCCGAATGCGCAGCCTGGAAACCGGCCGCTACATGCTGCGCGCCACCAACACCGGCATCACCGCCATCATCGACGCCACGGGAACGGTACGGAAGCGCTTACCTGCATTTACTGAGGGCGCGCTGTCCGGCAGCGCACAAGGCTACGGGGGCGCCACACCCTACGTGCGCTTCGGCAACTGGGCCGTGGTCATCCTGTCTCTCGTACTCATTGCGCTGTCCACTCTGAACGCAGGGCGTCGCGCCTAGCGCAGTCCGCTCCCGTATGGCGGGATCGACAAAACGCCCGGAAACGGACCGGCAAGGTAGACTTTTGCTGCCGGTCAACGCACAAAGGAGTAGCACACCATGATGGATGCGGAAGTCGACTCATTGCAGCAGCGCATCAGCTCTTTGAAAGCGGAACACCAACAACTCGACGCACTCGTCAACCGCCTATGCAAGACACAAGTGTTCGGTGACCACCGATTGCGGCAACTCAAACAACGCCGCTTATATGTCAAAGATCGCTTGGCATTTCTTGAACGCCGTATGCAGTACTGAATCCTCCCGCCATCCCCGCACAAAACTGATTTTCTTTCGCAATTTCACCGCCGCGCGATCCGCGGCGGTGACGCGTTCGCAGCACCTTCCGCATCCCGACGACTTCGGCGGCGCGCAAAGCAAGTAGAATCGCTGCTTTGATTTTTCCGGCGCCTCACGCGGCCGCCGCCATGCGAACCTTTCAAGATTTGATTCTCGCCCTGCAAAACTACTGGGCCAGGCAGGGTTGCACGCTGCTGCAACCTTACGACCTGGAAGTCGGCGCAGGCACCTTTCATACCGCAACATTCTTGCGCGCCATCGGTCCCGAACCGTGGAGTGCCGCTTACGTACAGCCCTCGCGCCGGCCGAAGGATGGTCGCTACGGCGACAACCCGAACCGCCTGCAGCACTACTATCAGTTCCAGGTCGTGCTCAAACCGTCTCCGGACAACATTCAGGATTTGTATCTCGACAGTCTGCGCACCATCGGCGTGGATATGGCCAGGCACGATATCCGTTTCGTCGAGGATGACTGGGAGTCGCCGACACTGGGCGCATGGGGCCTCGGCTGGGAAGTGTGGCTCGACGGCATGGAAGTCACGCAGTTCACCTACTTCCAGGAGATCGGCTCACTGCCGTGCAAACCGGTGCTGGGCGAAATCACTTATGGACTCGAGCGTCTGGCGATGTATTTGCAGGGCGTCGAAAACGTATACGACCTGGTGTGGGCCGAAGGCCCCAACGGTCCGGTGACATATCGCGACGTGTACCACCAGAACGAAGTGGAGCAGTCGAAGTACAACTTCGAAGAAGCGAATGTGCCGTGGTTGCTCAAGCTGTTCGGCGAATTCGAGGCGGAAGCCAAGCGCCTCATGGACGCAGGGCTGCCGTTACCCGGTTATGAAATGGTCATGAAGTGTTCCCATACATTCAACCTGCTCGATGCGCGCGGCGCGATTTCGGTGACCGAGCGTGCGGCATACATCGGGCGTGTACGTGCGTTGGCCCGTCAGGTGGCGCAGGCCTATTACGAATCGCGCGAGCGCCTGGGCTTTCCGATGCTGAGGAACGCGCATGAGTAAGGCGCCGTTGTTGATCGAATTGCTCACCGAGGAATTGCCGCCCAAGGCGCTGCGCCAACTCGGATACGCCTTCGCCGAAGCGCTGGTGGGCGATTTACGCGCGCAGGGTTTTGCCTCGCCCGACGGTCGCTACACGGTCTACGCGTCGCCACGACGCCTGGCTGTATTGGTCGATGACGTTGAAGCGAAAGCGCCGGATCGCGAAGTGCTGGCCAAGGGGCCGTCGATCAAGGTCGGCCTCGATGCAAACGGCAACCCGACGCCCGCCCTGCTCGGCTTCGCCAAAAAACAGGGGACAAACGTCGATGCCCTCGAACGCACGCACGACGGCAAGAACGAGATCTTCGCGTACCGCAAAACGGAGCACGGCAACAGCCTGGATAGCGCCACCGGCGCGCTGGTCGAAGCGGCGCTGAAACATCTGCCGATCCCGAAAATGATGCGCTGGGGCGATGGCGACGCGGAATTCGTGCGACCGGTGCGCGGCGTGATCGCGCTGCTTGGCAATGCCGTCATCCCGGCAAACATCATGGGGCTGGATGCCGGTCGTGTGACACGCGGTCATCGTTTTCTGAGCTCGGGTCCGATCACGATCGGAAGCGCCGATCGCTACGAAGCGACGCTGGAGCAGGAAGGCAAGGTGATCGCGAGTTTCGACCGCCGCCTCGCTTTGATCAAGGCAGCGCTTGCCGCCGCGGCCGGCACCGCAACCATCGCCGCCGATGACGCGTTGTATGCGGAAGTCGCCGCGCTGGTCGAATATCCCGTCGTCTACGAAGGTCGCTTCGAAGAAAGCTTTCTCGATGTGCCGCAGGAATGCCTGATGCTCACCATGCGGCAGAACCAGAAATATTTTCCCTTGCTCGGCGCGAATGGCCGGCTGCTGAATCGCTTCCTGCTGGTCTCCAACATGCAGGCGACCGATGCCGGCGAAATCGTGCAGGGCAACGAACGGGTGCTGCGCGCGCGACTCTCCGACGCGCAATTTTTTTACCAACAGGATCGCAAGCGTCGGCTCGAATCGCTTGTTCCACAACTTGCGCATGTCGTGTATCACAACAAGCTCGGCAGTCAGCTGGAGCATGTCGAACGGGTCGAAGCGCTGGCGCGGCAGATCGCTGCACAACTGAACGCCGATCAATCGCGCGCCGCGCGCGCGGCGCGTCTCGCCAAGGCCGATCTGCTCACCGGCATGGTGGGCGAGTTTCCCGAACTGCAGGGCGTCATGGGCCAGTATTACGCGCTGCACGACGGCGAGCCGGCCGAGGTGGCGGCGGCGATCGAAGCGCACTACCGGCCGCGTTTTTCCGGCGACGCGTTACCCGAAACGGCGATCGGCGACAGTGTTGCGCTGGCCGACAAGCTCGACACGCTGGTCGGCATTTGGGGAATCGGCCTGGCACCGACCGGCGACAAGGATCCCTTTGCCCTGCGCCGTGCCGCGCTCGGCGTGCTGCGCATTCTGGTCGAACACGAACTGCCACTCGACCTCGTCGCCCTGCTGACCCTGGCGCAGCGTCAGTTCCGCGGCAATATCATCCTGGCGAGCGCGGCCCGCGAAGTCCATGTATTCATGCTCGATCGCCTGCGCTCGTATTTGCGCGAGCAGGAATTCACCGTCGATGAAATCGAAGCCGTCGTGGCCGAGCAACCGCGTCGCATCGACCGTATCGTCAAACGGCTCGAAGCGGTTCATGCGTTCCGCCGTCTGCCCGAAGCCGAGAGCCTGGCTGCGGCGAGCAAGCGCATTCGCAATATCCTCAAGAAAGCGGGCGCGGTGCAACAGGAGCCTACGCCGGATTTGATGCACGATGCGGCCGAGCGCGCGCTGTACGACACCCTGCTGACGCTCACGCCGCAGATCGATGCGCACCTGCAGGCACAGCGCTACACCGAAGCATTGACGACGCTGGCGGGCGCACGCGCCGCGGTCGATCGCTTCTTCGACGAAGTCATGGTCATGGCGGACGATGCGCAGCTGCGCAACAACCGGCTCGGCCTGCTCGCCGCGCTCGACGCACTGATGAATCGCGTTGCCGACATTTCCAAGCTCGCCGCATAGCCGGCCATGAAAAGGCATGGGTAAAATGGCGCTGCAAACAACGGCCGGCGCCCTCCACGGCATGAAGCTCGTTATCCTCGATCGCGATGGCGTTATCAATTACGACAGCCCGCATTTCATCAAAAGCCCGGATGAATGGAAACCGATTCCCGGCAGCCTGGAGGCGATCGCGCGCTTTACCCAGGCGGGTTATCGCGTCGCCGTGGCCACCAATCAATCCGGCATCGGGCGCGGCTTATTCGACATGGCAACCTTGAACGCAATACACGACAAGATGCACAAGCTCGTCAATCAAGCCGGCGGGCGAATCGAGGCGATCTTCTACTGCCCCGCCAGCGCGGACTCCAACTCGCCGTACCGCAAACCGAACCCCGGCATGCTGATCGAGATCGGCGAGCGCCTCCACACATCGTTGGAAGGCGTTCCCGCAATCGGCGATTCGCTGCGCGATCTGCAGGCCGCGGCGGCCGTGAAAGCTCAACCCATCCTCGTGCTGACGGGCAAAGGCAGCAAGACGCAACACGAAAGCCTGCCCTCCGGAACACGTATTTATCCCGACCTCGCCGCCGTCGCGCGCGAACTGATCTCATGATTTATTTGCGCTCCGCGCTGTACCAACTCCTTCTGTTTGCGATTGTTATTCCCTACAGCTTTCTGGTGCTCGCCATGGCGCCGTTTCCGCGTCGCACGCGACATCGCGTCATCGCCGCGTGGCCGGCTTTCGCCGCCTGGCTCGCGCAGTACGTGCTCGGCATCCGCTATGAAGTGCGCGGAAGGGAAAACATTCCATCCGAGCCGATCGTCATTCTTTCCAAACATCAATCCGCCTGGGAAACACTGGCCTATAGCGCCATTTTTCCGTCGCACGTGTATGTGATGAAACGCGAACTGCTGTGGTTGCCTTTTCTCGGCTGGGGACTGGCGCTGATGAGTCCAATCGCCATCAACCGGGGCAATCGCAAGGCAGCGATGGCGCGCATGATCACGCTCGGGGGCGAGCGCCTGAAGCAGGGCTTCTCCATCATGGTATATCCCGAAGGCACGCGCATCCCCGTTGGACAGCGCGGCACTTATCATCAGGGCGGCGCGGTGCTGGCGTGCAACAACGGCGCGCGCGTCCTGCCGGTTGCCCACAACGCCGGATTGCTGTGGCCTAAGAACTCCTTCGCCAAACGTCCCGGCAAAGTGACCGTAGTGATCGGGCCGCCCATCGAAACAGCGGGGCTGAAGCCGGATCAAGTCATGCGGCAGGTGGAGACCTGGATCGAAAACGAAGTACAACAATTGGTCGGCGACGCGCGGTATGCGAGCGGCAGCACACCAAATGCGCGCAACGTCGACCGCAGCGCGGAATCCTGATCAGTCAAACTGTTTCGCTTCAACCCATGCAACACAAGCTTCCTTTTCTCGTCGAGCCGCCGCTCGATGAAATCGCCGCACCGCCGCTGCGCCGTCCGTCCGGGCGCGAACACCAGATCGTGTTGGCCGGGCGCATCGTGTCGTATTACTTCCGACGCTCCGCGCGGCGCACCATCGGGCTTGCCATTGATGATCGCGGCTTGCAGGCGGCCGCGCCCGCGTGGACGTCAATTGCGGAAGTCGAAGCCTTTATCCGCGAGAAGGAGCGCTGGATATTGCGGCATTTGCATGTCCGGCGTTCGCGGCGACCGCAATTTTTGTGGCACGACGGTGCGCGCCTGCCTTATCTGGGACGGGAGATCGTTTTGCACTGCAGCGCATTGCCGCGCGCCGTCGCGTTGCAAAATGACCGATTGGAGGTCGCGCTGGGCGAGCCGTTTACGTCGACCGTGTTGCGCGAAGCCGTCGTGGCGTGGATGAAGAGCGAGGCGCTTGCGTTGTATCAAGCACGGATCGCCGCACTCGCCATACAGTTCGATGTCGCCGTGCCCCAGGTCGGCTTATCGCAAGCCCGCACGCAGTGGGGCAGTTGCACGCGCAAACGCGACGGCAGTGCGCGGATTCTGCTCAACTGGAAGCTCATGCACTTCGAGCTGCCGCTCATCGATTACGTCGCGGCGCATGAACTCGCGCACCTGCGCCATATGAATCACTCCGCCGCCTTCTGGTGCGAAGTGTCGCGCGTCTATCCGGAATACCGTGCGGCTCGCGCAGCGCTGCGGGAGCGCGGCCATCTGATCCCCGAGCTATAGGCGTTGGGAAACGTCTAATCAAGTACCGAGGATGGTCGCGAGTGCGCGAAGCTGTATGAGCGAGGACAAAGCGATCAACTGCTTAAGCAACAAGCACTGGCAACGGCTTCAATCAATCAACCTTAATCAGAGTCTCCTTAGGCTTGCGCGACGCGGTTCGCGATTGCAACGTAATCCGCCACGCCGAGGTTCTCCGGGCGCAATTGCGGATTGATCTTCAGCGCTTCAAGGCCGCTCGCGTCGATCACACCTTCCAGCGCATTGCGCAAAGTCTTGCGCCGCTTGGTAAAGCCGGCGGTCACGACCCGCCCGAGCAGCGCCTCGTCGACAACGGTCAAGTCATGCGGCGCACGCGGGCGCAGACGAACGACTGCCGAGTTGACCTTCGGTGCAGGGCGAAACGCATCGGGTGGCACATCGATCAGCTTCGTCATGGCAAAGCGATACTGCAGCATGACGGATAAACGTCCGTAATCCGACGTGGACGGCGCGGCCACCATACGATCGACGACCTCACGCTGCAACATGAAATGCGCATCGATCAGGCGATGCGCATGCGGCACCAATCGGAACAGCAATTCGGTCGAGATGTTGTATGGCAGATTGCCGACCAGCCGGAACGGCGCAGGCAGCGCGGCGAAGTCGAAATCCAGCACATCGCCGGCGTGAATAGTCAATCGTCCGGGCTGGTATTGCGCCTGCAAGCGCGCCACGATATCCCGGTCGATTTCGATGACATGCAGATGATCGAGTCGTTCGAGCAACGGCTCGGTGATCGCGCCGAGACCCGGCCCGATCTCGACCATGATTTGTTGTGGCTGCGGCGCAATGACTTCGATGATCGAACGAATAATGCCGCGATCGACCAAAAAATTCTGCCCAAAACGACGGCGTGGGGTGTGGCCTTTCACGCGCTGATTCCCTTCCGCCGTTTCAGTGGAGGCTCATATGCGCAGCATGTGACGCCGAAACTAAAACGACGGCGTGGAGTATGACTTTTCATTTTGCCGGAGTTTCAGTGGAGGCTAATGCGCGTAAGCGCGTTACGCCGAAACTAAAACGACGGCGCGGCGTATGACCTTTCATCGACTAGGAAGCGCGCGCGGTGCGCTCGTGCCGCACCATTTCGATGGCTGCCTCGATCGCTTCGAACAGGCTGCCCGCATCGGCTTTGCCGGTTCCGGCAAGATCGAGCGCGGTGCCGTGATCGACCGAGGTGCGGATGAACGGCAATCCCAGCGTGATATTGACGCCATGCCCGAAGCTGGCGTACTTCAGCACCGGTAGTCCCTGATCGTGATACATGGCCAGCGCGCAATCGGCGTCGGCCAATTGATGAGGCGTGAACAATGTGTCCGCCGGCAAGGGCCCACGCACATCAAGACCTTCCGATCGCAGCGCCTCCAGCACCGGCGAGATCACTTCGATTTCTTCCCGACCGAGGTAGCCGCTTTCCCCGGCATGCGGATTCAGCCCGGCAACCAGAATACGCGGGTGCACGAGGCCGAAGCGGCGACGCAGATCCGCATCGATGATGCGAATGGTACGAATAAGTACGGCGCCGGTCAGCGCGCCGGAAACGTCCTTGATCGCCAGATGCGTGGTGGCAAGCGCGACCCGCAGCCCACCGCCCGCCAGCATCATGACCACATCGCTTGCGGCGCGCTGCGCCAGATATTCGGTATGCCCGGTGAATGGAATGCCGGCGTCGTTGATGACGCTCTTTTGTACCGGCGCGGTCACCATCGCGGCGTAACGGCCTGACAGGCAGCCATCGATCGCTTCGTCGAGAAGACGGAGCACGTAAGGACTGTTGGCGGCATCAAGCTGCCCTGCAACGCATCGCGCGCCGAGCGCAACGTGATGCACTGGCAGATCCGACGCGGTTCGGCCCAGCATCGTCGCGCGCGCGGCGAGCAGCGCTTGATCCGCGAGCACGATCAAGCGCGCATCGAAACGTCGTTCAGTCAGCGCCAGACAGATATCCGGCCCGATGCCGGCCGGCTCGCCGGACGTAATGGCGATCAGAGGTAAGTCGTTAGCGGCAGACACGGCGCGCGCTCAACCTTCGTCGAGTCGGTAGTCCACGAACGCACGATCGCGCAGTTGACGCACCCATTCCTGATAGGCCTCTTCCGCTTTGCGTTCGCGCAGTATCCGGCGCGCCTCGAGACGCTTGCGATCGCCGCTCACATCCGCGACCCGCCGCTCGACGACCTGAATGAGGTGA
>DATCWO010000111.1:0-3574 GCA_036566325.1 Burkholderiales bacterium
TCGTTGCCGCCCAGCCGTGCGACGGTGTCCTCGTTGCGCAGCATGCCGGTTGCGCGTGCCGCGACTTCGCTCAATACGAGGTCGCCGGCGGCATGACCGAGCGAATCGTTGATGCACTTGAAGCGATCGAGATCGAAAAAAAGGATGGCGCAGTGTTTGTCGTAACGCTGCGCTTGCGCGATGGCCTGCTGAATGCGGTCGATCAGCAGCAGACGATTGGGCAGCCGCGTGAGCGGATCGTGCATTGTTAGAAATTCGAGTTCCAAGCGCGCGTGATTGAGTGACGCAGTGAGTTGCCCGGTGTCGCGCCGCAAGCGACCCTCGAAATACGACGCACTCAGCGTGAGCGACAAGCCGCAGGCGCTGAACACGGCGACCAGGGCGGCAAGCAAATTCCGGTGCAGGCCGTGTCCGACCGCGACGGTCTCGGGGGCGAAGCTGGTCGCAGCCATGCCGAAGTAGTAGGTGCCGGCCATGGCCGCGCCCATGGCAAGCGCGCCGCCGATGTGCCATGCGGAACGCGGCGCCACGGCGCGACGATTCCGGCCGAATGCAAGCCACAGCGCGAGCGTCGTCATGAAGACCGGCACGGCGATGGAAGCGAGCACGGGCGCTAGCGCGTATTCAGGTGTCGGTGAAACGACCAGACCGCCCATGGCGGTGTAGTGCATCGCAGTCAGGCCGGCGCCGAGCGCCGTGCCGGCCACTACAAGGCGAATACGGGTTGCCGATCCGATGACAACGCGCAGGGCGATGCCGCCGAGCAGTACGGCGATGAGCCAGGAGATCGCGGTAGGCAGCGCTTCATAAGTGAGCGCGAAAGGCGTCTTCACCGCCAGCATGCCGACGAAATGCACCGACCACATGCCGGTACCGAGCGCGAGCGCGCTGCCGATCAGCCACCAATGGCTGTTCTTTGCGGTGGCTGCCGTGGCGCGCGCGGCAAGATCGAGCGCCGTATACGAGGACAATACGGCGACGATCAGCGGTGCGCCGATGAGCCCGATTGCAAAGCTTTCCCCCACCTGGCTCCCCTTGTTGGGTACTCAAAAAAGGTTATCGGCTTGAATGGGTACACCTTGAGCGGTCGCGGTGGCGTTTGTGACGTATGACGGGGCGCGAGTGGACGTTTCCCCGGTCGAGTGTCGTCAGTCCGTCAACGTATCGATCACTGTTGTCGGTGACGCCTTCACACCACGTCTGCGCGCTCCCGCAACATGGTCGCCAGTTGTTCGGGCGGCAGCGGGACCGTGCATAGATAGCCCTGGTATTCGTCGCAATTCAGACTGCGCAGCATGCCGAGTTGGTCATCCGTTTCCACGCCTTCGGCAATCACCTTTAATCGCAAACTGTGGGCGAGCGAAATGATGGCGCGCACGATTGCGACGTCTTCGGGGTTATTCGAAATGTCGCGTACGAATACGCGGTCAATTTTGAGTTTGTCGAGCGGAAAACGCTTGAGATAGGCAAGGCTGGAATAGCCGGTGCCGAAGTCGTCAATGGAAATGTGTACGCCGAGGTCGGACAGGCCATTGAGGATCTGCGTGGCGTTTGCCACATCGGTCATGACGATGGTTTCGGTTAGTTCGAGTTCCAGGCACGCTGCATCCAAGTGCGCTTCAGTCAGCGCCTGTTCGACCGTCTTTTTTAAATTGGGGTCACGGAACTGATTGGCTGAGAGATTGACCGCTATACGGAGCGGCGGTGCGCCGGCGTCTTGCCACGCCCGACTTTGACGACAGGCTTCGCGCAACACCCAGCGACCGATGGGCACGATCAGTCCGGTTTCCTCGGCCAGTGGGATGAAGTCCAGCGGGGAAACCAGGCCGCGTTGCGGATGGCGCCAGCGGATCAACGCTTCGAGGCTGGTGATCGCGCCGGTGTGCATATCGACCTTCGGCTGATAGTGCAATTCGAACTGGTCATGCAGCAGCGCGCCACGCAGGTCGGATTCGAATTCGATGCGCGCGCGGTCGAAGCTATTCATTTCCGGCGCGAAGAATTGGTAGTTGCCTCGGCCGACGCGTTTGGCGTGATACATCGCTGCGTCAGCGTTGGTCAGCAGTGTTTCCGGCTTGTCGCCGTCGGCGGGATAAAGCGCAATGCCGAGCGAAGCGCACATATAAAGCTCTTGGCCATCGACAAGATGAGGCCTGGCCAACTCGGTCAGCAGGCGGTTCGCCAGGTTGCCGACCTTCGCTACGTTAGGAATGTGAGGCAGCACGATTGCGAACTCGTCGCCACCGAGGCGCGCCACCGTGTCTTCGCTGCGCAGCATGTTACGAGCGCGCAACGCCACTTCCTGCAGCACGATGTCGCCGGCCGCATGGCCGAGCGAGTCGTTGATGGTCTTGAAACGGTCGAGATCGAAAAACAGAATCGCGCAGTGCGCATTGTCGCGTTGTGCTTGCGCAATGGCCTGTTGAATGCGATCGATCAGCAAGATGCGGTTGGGCAGCTGCGTCAGCGCATCGTGCGTTACCAGAAATTCGAGTTCCGACTGGGCGAAATTCAGCGAAGCGGTGAGGCGGCTCGTATTACGCTGGAGCCGCCCGTCGAAGTGGGAGACGGTTAGCGCGAGGGTCAAGCCGCATAGTGATAACAGCGTGACCAGTGTTGCCAGACCGTCTTCGCTCAAGCCGCCCTGCGTAAGACATACGGTGCCGGCATCGAAGTTTGCCGCGGCCATACCGGTGTAATGCATGCCTGCAATAGCTATCCCCATCACGATCGCGCTGGCGATCTGTGCCACTCCCGCATGCCGCGAGCTTTGCTTGCGCAGTCTGAATGCGAGCCAGAGGGCGGCCGAGGATGCGCCGATCGCGATGACGACGGATGCGAAGAAGGGCGCGACGCTGTAATCGATCGCAGGAGCGAGAAAGAGCGCCGCCATGCCGATGTAGTGCATCAGCGAAATACCGGCGCCCATCAATACGCCGCCTAAACAAAGCCGGCGCCAGGGCAACGAGACACCACTCACCGTATGCAACGCGTAGCCACTGACCATCACTGCAATCAACCACGATGCGATGGTCAGTTCGGTGTTGTACGCGACAGCGATTGGCAGCCGGAAGGAGAGCATGCCGATGAAGTGCATGGACCAGATGCCCGTTCCCATCGCCAGGGCGCCGCACCAGAGCCACCAGCGCGCCGCGCCGGCCGGCGCGGCGGTGATGCGGGCGGCGAGGCTTAGCGCGGTATACGAAGCGAGGCTGGCGATGACCAGCGATGCCGCGACAAGTCGTGGATCGTAATTGCCGTCCAATGGGAAGTCTCAGCGCAATGAGTTCAAGTTCTTATCGATCTTATCGACATAGCCATGCCGAACTTTAGGAGATGCGCGCCGTCGCGCCGACCAGGTAGGCGTTATGCGGGCGATCGAGCACAGCCGGGACGTAACCGTTCAGTGCGTCAGTACTTCGATCCTGTTGCCGGTGACGCGGACACGCTGCCCGGGGCGCAGGCCGGGGTCCTCGTCCACGACCACCGTGCCTTGTTCGCCCGCTTCATAGAAGACGGTCACTTCGTAGCGAAGACTCACGACGTTGGCGTTGTGATCCTTTTCGCTGTTGCG
>DATCWO010000239.1:0-5586 GCA_036566325.1 Burkholderiales bacterium
TGCACCAGATCGGCGATGCGCTCCAGCAGGGTCTTCTTGTTGACCTGATACGGCAGTTCGTCAACGATGATCGCCTGGCGGTTGCCGCGCTCGAGATCCTCGACGTGCGTGCGGGCGCGCATGATGACGCGGCCGCGTCCGGTTCGATAACCTTCGTGCACGCCGCTCACGCCGTAGATCAATCCGGCCGTGGGGAAATCCGGCGCCGGAATCAGCTTGATCAGATCGTCGATCGTGGTGGCCGGATCATTCAGCAGCGCAAGACACGCATCCACCACCTCACCGAGGTTATGCGGCGGAATGTTGGTCGCCATGCCGACCGCGATGCCCGACGAACCATTGATCAGCAGGTTCGGCATGCGCGTCGGCAACACGCTCGGCTCCTGCTCCTTGCCGTCGTAGTTCGGCACGAAATCGACGGTCTCGCGATCGATATCGGCGAGCAGTTCGGAGGCGATGCGCTGCAATCGGCACTCGGTGTACCGGTACGCGGCGGCGGAGTCGCCGTCGATCGAACCAAAGTTGCCCTGGCCGTCGATCAACTGATAGCGCATGGAGAAATCCTGCGCCATGCGCACCAGCGCCTCGTAGGTCGCGGAGTCGCCGTGCGGGTGGTATTTACCGAGCACTTCACCGACGACGCGCGCGCATTTCACATACGGTCGGTTCCAGACGTTGTTCGCTTCCTGCATCGCGAACAGCACGCGTCGGTGCACCGGCTTCAATCCGTCGCGCACATCGGGAAGAGCACGTCCGACGATTACGCTCATCGCGTAATCAAGGTACGAGCGCCGCATTTCTTCTTCTAGGCTGACCGGTAGAGTCTCTTTTGCGAATTGTTCCATGCAGGCGCGCTACCGCTCAGAACAAGCGGCGCTAAGTCTCGGTAAAAAGAGGCGAATTCTAGCATCCGCAGCCATCGCGGCCAATCTGCCGGCCGATGCGGCAGGCAAATCCTCAACGCGTCATGCAGTTGCATTGAATCAAGAACGGCGCGATTTTTTGTTATTGTCGCGCTCCATGAACGTCGCGCCCGTTTTTGCCGCGCCCATTGCCGTCGATCAATTGATCGACGCGCGCTGGGTCATCCCCGTCGAACCGCACGGCGTAGTGCTTGACAACCACAGCGTCGCGGTCCGCGACGGCTCGATCGTCGGAATCGTCCCCACCACGCAGGTGGCGCTCGCGTTCGAGGCGGCGGAGCGCATTTCGCTCCCGCAACACGCACTCATTCCCGGGCTGATCAACACGCACACCCATGCAGCCATGAGCTTGATGCGCGGTTACGCCGATGACAAGCCGCTCATGACGTGGCTGAACGACCACATCTGGCCCGCCGAAGCGAAGCACGTTTCGCCGCAATTCGTGTACGACGGTACGCTGCTCGCCTGCGCGGAAATGATGCGTGGCGGCGTCACATGCGTCAACGACATGTATTTCTATCCGGAGTCGGCGGCGCAGGCGTTTGTCGATTCGGGCATGCGCGCCGCAGTCGGGCTGATCGCATTTGAATTTCCCACCGCCTATGCATCCGACGCCGACGACTACATCGCCAAGGGACTGGCGGCGCGCGACCGCTTTCGCGACGAACCGCGGCTGTCCTTCTGTATGGCACCACACGCACCCTACACGGTAAGCGATCGCACGTTCACGCGATTGGTCACGATCGCCGAAGAATTGGATCTGCCGCTGCATCTGCATTTGCACGAAACGCAGGACGAGATCGCCGAAAGCGTGCAGAAGCATGGCGTGCGACCGCTCGAACGCATGAACGCGCTCGGGCTGGTATCGCCGCGACTCATCGCGGTTCACGCCATCCACATGACCGAGCGAGAAATCGCACTGCTGGCGCAAAACGGATGCTCCGTCGCGCACTGCCCGACCTCCAATCTCAAGCTCGCCAGCGGCTTCGCTCCCATCGCAACGATGCAGGCCGCCGGAATGAACATCGCCCTCGGCACCGATGGCGCGGCAAGCAATAACCGACTCGATGTGCTGGCGGAGATGCGCCTGGCGGCATTGCTGGCAAAGGCGGTGGCACACGACGCTACTGCACTCCCGGCGCACATTGCGTTACGCTATGCCACCTTGAACGGCGCACACGCACTCGGATTGCAGGATCGCATCGGCTCCATCGAAATCGGCAAGGCCGCCGACCTGACTGCGATTCGCTTCGATGCGCTAGAGCTGGCACCGTGCTATGACCCGGTGTCTCACATCGTTTACTCTGCGGGGCGGGAACATGTCAGCCACGTATGGGTGGCCGGAAAATTGCTTGTACAGAATGGGGGCCTCAACTTCGAATCGGGGTCGTTGCGTAAAACGGTGGCCGTTTGGCACAATAAGCTATTGAATTGAGGTAACTTCTCGCGTAAAGCAATCATCCCAAGACACGCGATTTTTTTAAGGAAAAAGCATGACTAAGAACTTGGCAAAATACAAAGTATTACTTGCTGCCTCGGCAATGATTCTCACCACATTCTCGACTCAGGTTGGCGCACAGGCGGATGACAAGTCCGGCTACCTGACCGATACCCGCGGCGCAGTGGTCAAAAGCCCGTTCGGCATGTGCTGGCGTACCGGGTACTGGACACCCGCCCTCGCCATCGCCGAATGCGATCCGGACCTGGTGAAACCCGCTGCCCTCCCGGCCGCCCCAGTTGAGCCCGCGCCGACCCCCGTTCCGGCGCCGGTTGTCGTGCCCGAGCAACAGAAAATCACCCTGAATGCCGATGTGCTGTTCGACTTCGACAAGTACGCGCTGAAGCCCGAAGGTCGCACCAAACTCGACGATGTCGTGAGCAAGATGCAGGGGCTCAACCTCGAAGTCATCATCGCGATCGGCCATACGGACAGCATCGGCACGAATGAATACAACCAGAAGCTGTCGGTACGTCGCGCTGAAGCTGTGAAATCCTACCTCGTCAGCAAAGGTGTCGCTGCGGATCGCGTCTACACCGAAGGCAAAGGCGAAGCACAGCCCGTGGCCAGCAACAAGACCCGTGACGGTCGTCAGCAAAACCGTCGCGTGGAACTGGAAGTCGTCGGCACGCGCTAATAGCAGGCACGCACGTTTAAAAAGCCCCGCTACGGCGGGGCTTTTTGTTTGCCCGCGAAATCCGGTGCGGTTTCTTCGCCTCGCACTTTCCAAACTCGTCGCGCAAGGCAACGACGGCTAACATACGCACATCTCACATCATTCTTATTACGCATGCAGAACGTCGACCAACAGGAACTGGCCAAATTCAGCGAACTTGCACATCGCTGGTGGGATCCGAACAGCGAGTTCAAACCGCTGCATGAAATCAATCCGCTGCGCCTGGCGTGGATCGAAGGCAAGACATCGCTGGCCGGCAAACGCATCGTTGATGTCGGCTGCGGCGGCGGCATCCTGTCCGAAGCAATGGTGCGCCGTGGCGCGCACGTGACCGGCATCGACCTGGCCGAAAAATCGCTCAAGGTTGCACAACTGCATGCGCTCGAAAGCGGCGTTGCGGTTTCCTACGAAGCGATCGCCGCCGAAGCGCTTGCCGCACGCGAGCCGGCAGGTTTCGATGTCGTGACGTGCATGGAAATGCTCGAACACGTGCCCGACCCATCAAGCATCGTTGCCGCCTGCGCGGCATTGGTAAAACCGGGCGGCGACGTGTTTTTTTCCACCATCAACCGCAATCCAAAGTCGTATCTGTACGCCGTGGTCGGCGCGGAATACCTGCTCAAGCTGCTGCCCAAAGGCACGCACGACTACGCCAAGTTCATCAAACCTAACGAACTGGCACGTTTCTGTCGCGAAGTCGGCCTCGAAGTGCGCCACCTCGTCGGCATGACCTACAACCCGCTCACAAAAATTTATGCGCTGGAGCGCGACGCCGATGTGAACTACATCGTGCACGCCGTGCGCGGGAACGCATCGTGATCCGCGCGGTTCTGTTCGATCTTGACGGCACGCTCGCCGACACCGCGCCCGATCTCGCCGGCGCATTGAATCGCCTGCTCGCCGAGCGCGGGGCCGCACCGATTCCATACGAGCAGGCGCGACCGGTCACTTCGTCCGGCGCACGCGGCATGCTTAAAGCCGGCCTCGGCATCGAACCCGACCACGCCGACTACGAAGCGCTGAAGAATCGCTTTCTCGAACTCTACGAAACGGGCATCTGCGAAGGCAGCGTGCTGTTCGAAGGTGTGCCTGCCCTGCTCGACGAACTCGACCGGCGTGCGATCGCCTGGGGTATCGTCACGAACAAGCACCATCGCTTCACCGAGCCGCTGGTGCGCGCACTCGGCCTCTACGAACGCTGTTGTTGCGTGGTGAGCGGCGATACGGTGGCGCATCCGAAACCGCATCCAGACTCGTTACTTCACGCCGCGCAGCAAGTCGGCCTCGCACCCGCGTCATGCATCTATATCGGCGACGATTTGCGCGACGTCCAGGCCGCACGCGCCGCCGGCATGCCGGTGCTCGCCGCCGGCTACGGCTACCTCGGCATGGATGCCGACCCGATCACCTGGGAAGCGGATGCAATCATCCAACACCCGAGCGAAGTATTGAACTATCTGTAACGCGCCCCATCTATGAGATGTGCGAAGACGGCCCGGCCTGGAGAACCGTGTGATAATCGCACCGCTTGGCAAAAGCACAGATTCCGGGGGCGACCTGGTTTCGACGTGGGTAGCGAAGCAGCGCAGGGCATACCGAGGACCAGTCACCTCGTAAATCCATCTGGAAATGCAATAACTGCAAACGAAGATCGTTTCGCACTAGCGGCTTAGTGCCGCTAGCCCAGCACCGTCACGTTCATGGGGCGGCTAGCGCAAGCTAGAGCTGGGTCATTCACATGAAATCGCGTCGTGCAGGGTCACTTTGTACGGCGTTAAATCTAGGTGACTCGCCTGTAACCAGCCTGCCAGTCGGCGGGTTGCGGGTTAAATCAAGTTGGCATGGCTAAGTATGTAGAACTGTCTGTAGAGGACTTGCGGACGGGGGTTCGATTCCCCCCGCCTCCACCATCGAACACAAATGGCCCCATCCGGGGCCATTTGTGTTTGTAGCGCGCGAGCGGTGCGGATGAGAACCCGCGTTCGGGTTCGATAACGAAACGTCCGGAGGCTCGTTGGACGCCAATACGTCTGGCAACAACTGCCCGCGCCGCAGGCAACGCGCCGGCTCGAGCCGCACCTCATAACCACGCCCGATCGGCAGTGAAGTCGATGGTGAGCCAGAATTTCGGCCAAGAGGCGTCCAGGCGTGTGGCAATTGCGCGCCGCATGACGTCGGCCGTTGCGGCATCGATCATCTCGTTCGGTGCGACGAGCACATGGATCTCGACCAGCCGCGTGCGGCCGATCTTCGCGACATGGCTGGAGTAATCAATAAAACCGCGTTCGGCGACAAACTCATCCATCGCTGCACGGACGCGATGATCCAACTCGTCAGGCGCGACCAGCATCACTTCGCGCAGCGCGCGTAGAAGCGTCGCGGCCGGCACGGGCAACATGGCGAGTGCCATGCCGAGCAGCGCAATCGCATCGATGTAGGGAATCCAGCTCTCCCATGCCGTGTGTCGCAACGCAACGGCGACTGCAAAC
>DATCWO010000248.1:0-4267 GCA_036566325.1 Burkholderiales bacterium
AGCACCCAAAGAGCGCGATTTATTGCCCTTCGATCCGGAGCACCGCACGTCGATGAAATTCTATGTGGACGCCGCGTCCATATCGGTCGGCACGGACCAGGTCGTACGCTACACGCTTGTGGTCACCGGTGACGGCGACACACGCAATGTCATGTATGAGGGACTGCGCTGCAAGACGCGCGAAAAAAAGACCTACGGTTTCGGTCAGCAAGACGGCACCTGGTCCAAGGCACGCGATCCGCAGTGGGAATCCATCGGTCACGATGGTCCGCGGCTGACGCTTTCGCGCAATTTTCTGTGCCCGTTGAAAGGCCCAATCCAGAGCGCGGAGGAAGGCGTGGGCGCGCTGCGAAACGGTATCCATCCGCAGGTGCAGATGCTGCAGTCCAACTGACTGGCGGGGACTACAGCAGCACCAGGTTGTCGCGGTGGATCAACTCGGCTTCATCCACATAGCCGAGCACCGCTTCGATTTCGTGACTGGAGTGACCCAGGATGCGACGCGCTTCGGTCGCGCCGTAGTTAGCCAGACCGCGTGCGATCTCCTTGCCGTCGGGCGCAACACATGCGACGACCGCGCCACGTTCGAAGTCGCCTTCAACTGCATACACACCGATCGGCAGCAGACTTTTGCCGTTTGAGCGCAGTGCTTTCGCGGCGCCGGCGTCAAGCAGCAAGCGTCCACCGAGTTGCACATGATCGGCCAGCCATTGCTTGCGCGCGGCGAGCGGCTCGGTTTCCGCACAGAGAAAGCTGCCGATTGCTTCGCCTGACGCAAGGCGTGTCAATACCCGCGGCTCGTGACCTGAGGCGATGATAGTGTGTGCGCCGCTGCGCGCGGCGCGGGCTGCGGCGCGCACTTTGGTGATCATGCCGCCACGACTGATCGTCGAGCCGGCGCCGCTGGCCATCGCTTCCAGCCGGGGATCGCCGGCACGCGCTTCGCGCACCAATTCGGCGGATGGATCTTTACGCGGATCGGCGGTATACAGCCCGGCCTGATCCGTGAGGATGATCAGCAGATCAGCCTCGATCAGGTTGGTGACGAGCGAGGCCAGCGTGTCGTTGTCGCCGAACTTAATTTCGTCGGTGACCACCGTGTCGTTTTCGTTGATCACGGGTACCACGCCGAGCGTCAGCAGCGTCCGCAGGGTCGAACGCGCATTCAGATAACGCTGCCGGTCGGCCAGGTCGGCGTGAGTCAGCAGAATCTGAGCAGTCTGCAGTTTGTGTTCGCGAAACGAACTTTCGTAAGCCTGCGCCAGGCCCATCTGTCCGACTGCGGCGGCGGCCTGCAGTTCTTGCACACTGCGCGGGCGCTTGCGCCAATTCAGTCGTTTCATTCCCTCGGCAACGGCACCGCTCGATACCAACACCACTTCCTTGCCATGCGCGCGCAGTTCGGCGATTTGTCGCGCCCACCGTGCAATCGCCTCGAGGTCCACACCCTCACCGTCGTGCGTGACCAGCGTGCTGCCGACCTTGATCACCAGCCGCTTGACTGAGCTGATCGCGCCGTTCATTGCTGTTTCTCCAGATGCTCCATGACCGCGAAGCACAACTCGCGGCAACCTTCGCCCGTCAGCGCCGATATCAGGAAATGCGGACCTTTCCAGCGAAAGCGCCGCAGGAATTCGGCGACAATCGCATCGCGCTGTTCGGGCTGTAGCATATCCGCCTTGTTCAGCACCAGCCAGCGCGGCTTGCGATAGAGCGATTCATCGTACTTCTGCAATTCCTTGGCAATCGCGCGTGCCTCCTTGACCGGATCGACGTCCGGATTCAACGGCGCGATGTCGACCAGATGCAACAGCAGGCGGGTGCGTGTCAGATGGCGCAGAAACTGATGCCCGAGGCCGGCGCCTTCAGCCGCGCCTTCGATGAGGCCCGGAATATCCGCGACGACGAAACTCTTGTCCGCCACCACGCGTACGACGCCGAGGTTGGGCTGCAGTGTCGTGAAGGGGTAGTCGGCAACTTTCGGTTTGGCGCTTGAGATGGAACGGATGAGGGTGGACTTGCCGGCGTTCGGCATGCCGAGCAGGCCGACATCCGCAAGCACCTTCAGCTCGAGATATAACTCACGGCTTTCGCCGGGCTCGCCCGGCGTGAACTGTCGCGGCGCCCGGTTGGTGCTCGACTTGAAGTTGATGTTTCCGAGGCCGCCCTTGCCGCCTTGCGCAAGCAGCGTGACCTGCTCATGCGTTTCCAGATCGGCGATGACCGTCCCGGTGGCGAGATCAGTAATGACCGTTCCGACCGGCATGCGCAAATAAATATCGTCAGCGCCCTTGCCGTTGCATTGTGCGCCGCGGCCGCCTTCGCCACCCTTGGCGCGATGCATGCGCTCGAAGCGGTAATCCACCAGGGTGTTGATATTGCGATCTGCAACTGCATAGATGCTGCCGCCGCGGCCGCCATCACCACCGTCCGGCCCGCCGCGCGGGACGTATTTTTCGCGCCTGAAGCTGCAGGAGCCGTTGCCACCCTTGCCGGCGTGGACTTCTATACGTGCTTCGTCGATGAATTTCATAAAACCTGCTGCGGCGGATGCAGAAACAAAAAAGCCCTATCGCGAGGATAGGGCTTCGATGCGGACAGCGAACTTAAGCGGGGATTACGCTAACCGTGTGTCGCTGGCTCGGGCCCTTATGGGCAAACTGCACGGTACCGTCGATTTTAGCGAACAGGGTGTGATCCTTGCCCATGCCGACGTTGTCGCCCGCGTGAATTTTCGTTCCGCGCTGGCGCACGATGATGCTGCCCGCCGGGATGAGCTGACTGCCGTAGCATTTCACGCCCAGGCGTTTGGATTCCGAATCGCGGCCGTTGCGCGAACTACCGCCTGCTTTTTTGTGTGCCATGGATAATTGCTCCTTGCTCTGTCCGTCGTTACGCCGAAATGCCGGTGATCTGCAACTCGGTGTAAGCCTGACGGTGACCTTGCGATTTACGATAGTGCTTGCGACGGCGCATTTTGAAAATCTTCACTTTATCGCCGAGGCCATGGGCCAGCACGGTCGCCTTGACCGAGGCGCCCGACAGCAGCGGACCGCCGATCTTCACGCCTTCGCCTTCGCCGACCATCAACACTTGGTCGAGCACGACCTCCGCGCCGACATCCGCCGGAATCTTTTCGACCTTTAGTTTAGTGCCGGCCGCGACGCGATACTGCTTGCCGCCGGTTTTGATGACCGCATACATATGGGGCTCCGACCGTTGCTTTCCGAGAAACCCGGCATTATAGGGGCTTGGATTTGAGTGAGTCAAAGGGATTGTGCTATGCTCCGCCGCGCTTTCCCGCCCTCATCTCCATTCTAAGCTTGACCGCCTCTCTCGATCCCATTCGCGCTCTGTTGGCCGACGACATGCGCGCCGTGGACGGCGTCATCCGCCGCCGGCTGGCTTCCGATGTCGCGCTCATTGCCCAGGTTGCGGAATACATCATTGGCGCCGGCGGCAAGCGATTGCGTCCAGTTGTCCTGCTGCTCGCGGCGGGTGCATGCAATTATCGTGGCGCGCATCATTATGAATTGGCGGCGGTCGTGGAATTTATCCACACCGCCACGCTATTGCACGACGACGTGGTGGACGAGTCCGAGCTGCGCCGGGGCCGGCAAACCGCAAATGCGGTATTCGGCAATGCGGCGAGCGTGCTGGTCGGCGATTTTCTGTACTCCAGGTCGTTCCAGATGATGGTCGATGTGGGCAGCATGCGCGTAATGGATGTGCTGGCCGAGGCGACCAACACCATCGCCGAAGGCGAGGTGTTGCAGCTTCTCAATGTGCATGACGCCGACGTCACCGAACAGAGCTATCTGGAAGTGATACGGCGCAAGACGGCAAAGCTGTTTGAAGCTTCATGTCGGCTTGCCGCGATTCTGGCTGCGGCGCCGACGGAAATCGAGGCAAGCTTGGCGGCTTACGGCATGCATCTGGGAACCGCCTTTCAGGTGATCGACGATGTGCTCGATTATTCCGGCGATCACAACGAGACCGGCAAGAATCTGGGCGACGATCTTAATGAAGGCAAGCTGACGCTGCCGCTCATTCACGTCATGCGCCATGGTTCCCCCGCACAGGCCGCACTGATCAGACATGCAATAGAAACGGGCGGCCGCGATGACTTTGCTTCGGTCCTGGGCGCCATACGAGACACCGGCGCGCTCGAATTCGCTCGCGCGCACGCGATGAATGAAGCCAATGCCGCGCGGGCTGAAATCGAGTCATTGAGGGATTCTAAGTACAAACAATCTTTGCTAGACTT
>DATCWO010000064.1:0-9781 GCA_036566325.1 Burkholderiales bacterium
GAACGAGATCAACGTCGTACCGTATATCGACGTGATGCTCGTCCTGCTCGTCATTTTCATGGTGACGGCGCCGATGTTGAATCCGACCATCGTCGAGTTGCCGAGCGTGGGTAAATCCACGCAGGTGCCGGAGACGCCGCTCGAAGTGATCGTGAAGCCCGATGCATCGATGGTGTTGCGTGAGCGGCTGCAGGGCAAATCCGTTGATCGCGATGTGGACATGCGTGCGCTGGTGGACGTGGTGAAGAATAAGCAAGCGTCGTCGCCGGAGCAGGCGGTGGTGATTTCGGCCGACAAGGACGTGCGCTATGAGGCCGTCCTCAAAGTGATGGACGAGCTGCAGCGGCAGAACGTGAAGCGCATCGGCCTCATGGTGAAGCCGGCGAACGGCTGATGGGACCGCAAGAGCATCGCGCCGCCCCGGGTCGCCGTGCGGCCCTGTTTCTCGCCATCGGGGTGCACGTGCTGCTGGCGCTGTTTCTGTTTTTTGGCGTGCGCTGGGCCTCGGAACATCCCACGCCGATGGTGGCGGAATTGTGGAGCGAGCTGCCCAAGGTGCAGTCGCAGCCGGTGGTGAAACCGGAACCCCCGCCAGAGCCAGAGCCCAAGCCGGAACCCAAACCCGAACCGAAGCCGGAGCCCAAACCGGCGCCCAAGGTGGAGCCGAAGCCCGAGCCGAAAGTCGATATCGCGCTTGAGAAGGAAAAGGAACGCAAGCGGCAGGAAGAGTTGAAGCGGCAGGAGGAACTCGAGCGTCAAAAGGCGCTGAAGGAAAAACAGGAAGCCGAGCGCAAGAAAGAGGCTGCGGAAGCAGAACGCATAAAGAAAGAGGCCGCCGAGACGGAGCGCAAGAAGAACGCGCAGTATCGTCGCGAAATGGCGGACGCGGCGCACAAGCGTATGTTGGCGGAACTCAATCAAGCGGTGCCCGATCAGCCTCCTGCACCCACCACTGGCCCGATCGTCGGCAAGCCCACGCCGGGTGATCCGCATGCACGCGCCGGCTATGTCGACAAGATTCGCGCAAAAATACGGAGCAACATCATTTTACCCGCTGACATCCCGGGTAACCCGGAGGCGCTGTTCGATGTGCAGCAACTGCCGACGGGTGAAGTCGTCGACGTGAAATTGCGTAAATCAAGCGGCGTCCAAAGCTACGACATCGCCGTGGAGCGGGCGATCTGGAAGTCCTCCCCGCTGCCGCCTCCCGATCGACGCGAACTGTTTGAGCCGAGGCTCAAACTGACTTTCCGCCCCGTCGAATAACCGTCGGGTTGTCCAGACGCGGCACTGTTTTGGCTTCTCTCCGTGCGACCCGCTATAATCCGCCGCTATCTTGCGGTCTAAGCCCACGTGACACTACTGACTCGAGTTTTATTTCTCGGCCTGCTCATCCTGGCCGGACAAGCGCACGCCCAACTCAATATTGAAATTACCGGGGGCGGCGCAAACCAGATCCCCATCGCGATCGCCCCGTTTGCGGGTGAGAGCGGCCTGCCCGCTTCCATCACGCAGGTGATCGAAGCCGATCTGGCGCGTAGCGGGCGTTTTCGCACCTTGTTCGTTGCGCCGCAGAATCCGGCGTTGTCCGATGCGACGGCCGTCGATTTGAATGGATGGCGCGCTCGTGCGGCCGATGCGCTGGCAGTCGGCGGTGTTTATCCTCAAGCCGGCGGACGCGTGGAAGTGCGCTTCAAGCTCTACGATGTGCCACGTCAGGCGTCGCTGGGCGGCTTGAGTTTTACCGTGGCAGCGAATCAGACGCGCCCGGTCGCGCACCGGATCGCCGATTACATCTATGAAAAGCTGACCGGCGATCGTGGCGTGTTCAGCACTCGCATGGCTTATGTGGTCAAAACGGGACCGAATTATCAGTTGCAGATCGCCGATGCCGACGGCGTCAATCCGCAGACCGCGCTGAGTTCACGCGAACCGATCATTTCGCCGGCCTGGTCGCCGGACGGCGGTCAGATCGCTTATGTTTCGTTCGAGAACAAGCGGCCGGTGGTGTACGCGCACAACCTGCAGACCGGCCAGCGGCGTGCGGTCGCGAAATTCCCAGGCTCGAACAGCGCGCCGGCATGGTCGCCCGATGGCAGACAACTGGCCGTGGCATTGTCGAAGGAAGGCGGAACGCAGATTTATCTGATCAACGCGGATGGCTCAGGGGTGCACCGGCTGACCAGCACGCGTGCCATCGACACCGAGCCTTTCTTCTCGCCGGATGGGAAGTCGATCTATTTCACTTCCGATCGTGGCGGCTCGCCACAGATTTATCGCATGCCGGTCAGCGGCGGTCGCGCCGAGCGCGTGACCGTGTCCGGTAGTTACAACGTAAGCCCGCGTGTGAGCTCTGATGGCCGCACGATGGCGTATATCGCCCGTGAAGGCGGGCGTTTCCAAGTTGCCGTGCTCGACCTGCCGAGCGGACAATCGCAAGTGCTGACGGATACGCAGCGCGATGAGTCGCCAAGCTTCGCACCCAATGGCAAGATGATTCTGTACGCGACTGAAGTTGGGGGGCGTGGTGTGTTGTCGATCACGTCGAGCGACGGTCGCGTCAACCCACAGCGACTTTCGGTGCCTGCGGCCGATGTACGTGAGCCCGCTTGGGGCCCTTATCCCTCGAACTAAATCATGGAGAATTAGATGAAGAAGATTATCGCCATTGCGGCGTTTGCGATGTTGATCGCCGGTTGTTCCAGTACGCCGACCACTGACGGTGGTGCGCCCGTGCAGGAAGGTACGCCTTCCGGCCCGACGGCTGGTGCGGTAGACGGTCGCAGCATGGCAGGTGATCCGCTGAATGATCCGAATCACCCGCTGTACAAATCGCTGCAGGCCCGCAGCGTGTTCTTCGACTATGACAGCGATGCAATCAAGTCGGAATACGTGCCAGTGGTTGAGGCGCATGCGCGTTTTCTCCGCGACAACGCCAATCGCAAAGTCCTGATTCAGGGCAACGCCGACGAGCGCGGTAGCCGCGAATACAACCTGGGCCTGGGTCAGCGCCGTGCCGACGCGATCAAAAGCCGCATGACGCTGCTGGGCGCAAATGCAGCGCAGGTCGAGTCGACCAGTCTTGGCGAAGAAAAGCCGCGTTGCAACGAAGCGGCCGAAGCTTGCTATAGCCAAAATCGTCGCGGCGATCTAGTTTACTAAGATTTAAAACCGCACGAGTCTGGAAGGGGAACGGGAGATGGTGCGTTATTCCAAAATCCTGACTGCTGCGCTGTTGTTCGCCGTGTGCGGCACGACGGCGCAGGCGGCCCTCTTCGCGGACGACGAAGCGCGACGCGGCGTGCTTGATTTGCGTGCCCGCGTCGATGAGCAGCAGCGGCAGATTCAGCAGATGGCCAGCGGCGGTGCGTTAATGAACATCGCCGACTCCATCGATGCATTGCGCCGTGAAATCGCCGAGTTGCGTGGGCAGGTCGAAGTACTGCACAGCCGGATTGATTTGCTCGACAAGCGGCAGAAGGATTTGTACGTCGATCTCGACAATCGACTGCGCAAGTTCGAACAAGGTCAGGCCGAGCATGACAAAGCCGCGCAAGCGGCGGCGGCCGAACAACAGGCGTACGAAGCGGGGTTGGCGCACTTCAAGGCCAACAACTACGGCGCGGCCATACAGAGTCTGCAGTCGTTTCTGGCGACCTATCCGGAGAGCACGCTGGCGCCCTCGGCCCAGTACTGGATCGGCAACGCCCATTACGCCTTGCGTGATTACAAGGCGGCGATTGCGGCGCAAGACAAGGTCGTGAAAACGTGGCCCGATAATGCCAAGGCGCCGGATGCGCTACTCAACATGGCGAGCAGCCAAGCCGAATCGGGCGATCTGCCCGGTTCACGCAAGACGCTGCAAGCGGTGGTGGCGAAATATCCCAAAAGCTCGGCAGCCGAGCAGGCGAAACAGCGCCTGGCCAAGCGCTGATCGCGCAATTGATGAATCACGGGTCGCACAGGCGACTCGTGATTTTTTTCTGAGACTTCCATTGATTGACCTCCTGGGGCCGCCCGATTTCGAGGGCCCGGGGATGGTCGCGCGTGCGCGAAGTGTTGCGAGCGAGGACAATTCAAGCCGTCATCCTTATCGTTTCGAACTCGTGATGTGACATGTTGAAAAATATCGATCAGCATCCCTGCCGAGCCGTCGTGCTGGTTTCCGGCGGTCTTGATTCGGCCACGGTGCTCGCCATGGCGCGCGAGCAGGGCTTCGAGTGCTATGCACTTTCCGTCGATTACAAACAGCGGCATCGCATCGAATTGATCGCTGCGGCGCGCGTGGCGCAGGCGCTTGACGCTAAGGCGCACAAGATCGTGGCGGTCGATCTGTCCGCCTTCGGCGGCTCGGCGTTGACCGACGAGCGGATCGATGTGCCGACCGATGGCGTCGCGACCGAAGGCATTCCGATCACTTATGTGCCGGCGCGCAACACCATCATGCTGTCGCTGGCGCTCGCCTGGGCCGAAGTGCTGGACGCATCCGACATTTTCTTTGGCGCCAATGCAGTGGATTACTCCGGCTATCCCGATTGCCGACCCGAATACGTGCAGTCGTTCGAGCGGATGGCGAATCTGGCCACCAAAGCAGGCGTGGAGGGGCACCATCTGATGATTCATGCCCCCATCGTGGCCATGAGCAAGGCGGACATCATCCGTCGCGGCACGGCACTGGGTGTCGATTACAGTCTGACCGTTTCCTGTTATCAGGCCGACGCCGACGGTCGCGCATGCGGGCGCTGCGATTCCTGTCGGCTTCGGCGCGCCGGCTTCGAAGCCGCGGGCGTACCGGACCCGACGCGCTACGTGCTTTAATCAATCCCGTGCACGCGTCGCTGCATTCTCACGTTCTCAGAGCATTCACATGAACGAAGTCGATCCCGGCAGCCTGATTCCCTATGTGCAATGGGGCGGCTTCGCACTGGCCTTCATCTTCGGCTTCGTCGGCAACAAGACCCATTTCTGCACCATGGGCGCGGTGTCCGACATCGTCAACATGGGTGACTGGTCGCGCATGCGCATGTGGCTGCTGGCCATCGCCGTGGCCATTCTGGGGACGTATGCACTCGGTGCGACGGGCCTCGTCGATACGCACAACTCAATCTACACCTCGCCCAACTTCATCTGGTTGTCGCACCTGGTGGGCGGATTGCTGTTCGGCGCCGGCATGACGCTCGGATCGGGTTGCGGCTCGAAGACGCTGATTCGCGTCGGTACGGGCAACCTGAAGTCGCTCATCGTCTTGGTGTTCATGGCGATCGCGGCATACATGACGCTGCGTGGCCTATTCGGTGCCTTTCGCGCCAACGTGCTCGACGTCGTGGCGGTGCAACTGCCCGCCAATCAGGACCTCCCCTCGCTCTTCGCGGCTATTTTCGGCGGCAGTCGCGACGCCTTTGCGCTCATTGCTGCCCTGACCGTGGCTGGGGCGCTGTTGGCGTTCGTATTCGTGAAGCGTGAAGGCTGGAGCGGGGATGTCATGCTCGGCGGCATCGTCACCGGCTTGGTCATTGTTGGCGGCTGGTACGTCAGCGGTGCACTGGGCTACGTCCCGGAGGATCCGGAATCGTTGCAGGAAGCGTGGGTTGCGACCAACACGGGGCGCATGGAATCGCTGTCGTTCGTCGCTCCGCAGGCGTTCACGCTCGAGTGGCTGATGTTCTGGACCGATACCAGCAAGCTCGTCACGTTCGGCATTGCTTCTGCGATCGGCGTGATCGCAGGGTCGCTGGCGTATGCACTGGTGAGCCGCACTTTCCGGCTGGAATCTTTTCGCGACGCGGGCGATATGCTGAATCACATGCTGGGCGGAATTCTGATGGGCTTTGGCGGCATTACCGCGCTTGGCTGCACCATCGGTCAGGGCATCAGCGGATTTTCGACGCTCGCGCTCGGCTCGATTCTGACCTTCGCCGCCATCGTGACCGGCTCCGCGTTGACGATGAAATACCAGTATTGGCGACTCATGCGCGAGGCTTGAATCGAATTTGCGCGTTGAAACGTTGACCGGAGCGGCAGCGGTAACTTAAAATCCCGCCTCTTTTGGGGCGTTAGCTCAGTTGGTAGAGCAGCGGACTTTTAATCCGTTGGTCGCAGGTTCGAATCCCGCACGCCCTACCAGTATCGAAAAGGGGTTCGCTTCGGCGAGCCCCTTTGTTTTTTGCGCGGGTCTTCGCAAACGGAACGCGGGGTCTCGTATCCGTTCCTGCGAGCGTACCGCACTGAGATGGAGACGCCTGGGAGTGATTCGGAGCGTAATGTCCATTACCGCGATTACCGCGTTGTTCTCGTACACCGTTTCGTGGCCATTGTGGTTCCGCCGCGGTCGACATCGCCGCCCGGCGTCACGCGGATGAAATTCGCGTTCTGCATCTTCGCGTACTTCCCCTACGGCGGTCTGCAGCGCGACTGCATGCAACTGGTGCGCGAGTGCCAGCGCAGGGGGCACGTCGTCGACCTGTATACCGGCGAATGGGACGGGCCGAGGCCGGACGATATTTCAGTAGTTCTGATCCCATCAGGCGCGTTCACCAATCACGGTGTCAATGTTCGCTTCGCGCGGAACGTGTTGCCGCAACTGCAAGCGGGTAACTACGACGCGGTGGTCGGATTCAACAAAATGCCCGGGTTGGACGTGTATTACGCCGGCGACGTGTCTTACGCGCAGCGGGTGCTGCCGCTTTCGCCGGTCAAGCGCGCCATGCCGCGCTATCGGCAATTGCTTGCGTTCGAGCGCGCCGTATTCGGGCCGACATCCACGGCTGAAATCGTGTTGCTCGCGGAAAGTCAGCAGGACGATTACGTGCGCCACTATCACACGCCACCGCATCGCTTTCATATCATGCCGCCGGATATGCCCCGGGATCGCCTTTTTACGGGCGACCGAAGCATCGCCCGGGTGTCGGCCCGGGATCGTTTCAAACTGCAGACCGGCGACCGGCTGATTCTCATGGTCGGATCGGGCTTCAAGGCGAAGGGTGTCGATCGGGCAATTCGCGCACTCGCGGCTTTGCCATCGTCGCTGCGCGCGATATCGCGCCTGGTGGTGGTGGGCGAGGACAATGCGGCGCCGTATCGTGCGCTGGCGAGAACGCTCAACGTTTCGGCGAGTGTCGAATTCGTTGGTGGGCAGAGCAATGTCGAGCCCTATTATCTGGCGGCGGACCTATTGATACATCCCGCGTATCACGAAATGACCGGCACGGTGCTGCTTGAAGCGATGGGCCACGGATTGCCGGTCTTGACGACGGACACATGCGGATTCGCAATTCATATAAGACGGGCGAAAGCGGGCGAAGTGCTCATCTCGCCGTTCAACCAGGATGTGTTGAACGATAGGCTGACGGCCATACTGAATGCATCCGCACAAGAAGAATGGAGCACGAACGGCCTGCGCTATATGCGCAACCTCCCACTCGGTTTGCGCGCACGATCCGCAGCCGATGTGATCGAGGAAACCGCTCGGCGCGCATCGGTGTCCTGCACTCCCGCCCGATGACGGATTTTTTCATTACCCCGGAATTACGCGACGCGCTGGGCGGGCATGTGGCGTTCGATACCTTACTCAACATGCCCGGTCAGGTGTTTCGCCAGGTTGAGCGGCGCCGCACGGTTCGCTTCGAAGCAGGCGGCAAAGGCTATTTCGTGAAGGCGCACTACGGCGTCGGCTGGCCGGAAATTTTCAAGAATCTGTTCACTCTGCGGCTGCCCGTGCTGGGTGCAACGAACGAATGGCTCGCCATTCGTCGCGTCGAAGCGCTGGGTCTCAGGGCGCCGATCATTGCCGCATATGGTGTGAGGGGATCGAATCCAGCCGCCCGAGAGTCTTTCCTGGTGACGGAGGACGTGGGATCGGCGATCTCGCTTGAAGATGACTGTCGCGGATGGCGAAGCGCGCCGCCCGGGTTCGTGCAGAAGCAAAGCCTGATTCGTGAAGTGGCGCTGATTTCCAAGGCACTGCACGAGGGCGGTGTGAACCATCGCGATTACTATTTGTGCCATTTTCTGCGGCCGCTTTCCGGAGTCGATACGAGTCTCGTCGTGATCGACCTGCACCGCGCCCAGATTCGCCGGATGACGCCTCGTCGCTGGATCGTCAAGGATATCGGCGGCCTGTATTTTTCCGCCATGGATATCGGCCTGACGCGGCGCGACCTGTTCCGTTTCATGAAAATTTATCGGGGGAGGCCGCTCCGTGAATTGCTCGACCAAGAGGACACTCTATGGTGCGATGTGAAGCGTCGCGCGCTGAGGCTATACCAGCAATGAGTAAAGGAACCGTGGGCGCGTGGTTTGCGCGCCATCGAGTCGAGTCCGTTGCGGTTTTGATCAGCCTCCTGCTTTCGCTGTGGGTGATCTATCTTGATAACGTCATCAACAGCGACGGCATCCTGTACCTGACGAGCGCCGAAAGTTTCGCGCGTGGGGACTGGGAAACGGCCGTCGAAATTTACCGGTGGCCTTTGTATGCATGGCTGATTTCGGTCGTGCAGCAAGCAAGCAGTGTCGGCATCGACTCGGCTGCGTATGTACTCAATACGCTGCTCTACGCAGTCCTGGTGTGGTCGTTCATCGCGATAGTGCGAACGTTCAAGGCGAACGATAGAACGCTCTGGTTGGCCGCACTTTTTGTTCTGGCGCTTCCTTCTCTGAACGGTTATCGGTCTTTCGTCATCAGGGACATTGGTTTCTGGGCTTTCTATCTACTTGCGCTGCTGGCCTTCTTCAAATTCCAGTTTCAACCGACGTTTGCTCGTGCGCTGGCATGGGGAATGGCGATGGTCGTGGCTACGCTATTTCGCATCGAAGGGATCGTGTTCCTGCTGTTGTTACCTACGGTAGTGCTATGGCGCCCCCAGCCCGATTGTAAAAGGGCGTTGGCGCGCTTTGCTCAAATGCAGACCGTAGCGTTCGCGGGGCTGCTCGCGGCGACGGCATGGTTCAGTACTGCGGAAGCGCAACGATTGTCCGGTCGTCTGTTTGAGCCGTTGCTTTGGCTGGAGCTGTTTGGCAAGCAACTCACCAGCGGTCTGGAAGAAAAGGCGCACTTGCTGGCACAACATCTCCTTAATACCTATTCGGACGATTTTGCGATGCCGGGGGTGCTGGTCATCCTGTTGCTTATTCTTGTCACGCATGTGGTCAAAGGATTGAGTTTGCTGGGGGTAATGGCGACCGGCTATGCCTGGTTTAACAGCGCAATGCCGTTGGCAGCCGATATAAGACGATCCCTGATGTGGTTGCTCGCGCTCAACGTTGCCGTGCTGATCGTTTTTGTCACCCAGCAATTCTTTCTGACAGGGCGATACGTGATGGCACTTGCGTTGACGCTCGCGCTATATGTTCCGTTCGGCTTGAATCGTATCTATGAGCAGTGGCATGAGACGAGAGGCCGGAAGCAAGCGAGGGGTAAATGGCTATTCCCCGTCGCAATGCTGCTCGTAGTGTTCATGGTCGTGGATAGCTTGTGGTCATTCGGGTCGTCCAGTCGATACTTGAAAGACGCGGGTCAATGGCTGCGGTCGAATACTGCGACCGAGGCGCGAATTTACAGCACCAATGCCATTGTCAGCTTTTACGCCGGCAAGGGAAGTCTTGATCGGAAAAACCAACAGGCAGCGCTTGAAGCGTTGACGGAACTAAAGGTCCTGCAAGAGTACGACTATCTGGCCATCGTAGTGCGCCGCAAGCAGGGCATCCCCGACAAGCTTGCGGCAGCGCCGGTAATTCAGTCGTTCAGCAACGAGCGGAACGACCGGGTGTTGATTTTCAAGGTGTC
>DATCWO010000148.1:0-4547 GCA_036566325.1 Burkholderiales bacterium
GAGATGGTGATGCCGGGGGACAACGTGTCGATCACGGTGACGCTGATTGCGCCGATTGCGATGGAAGAAGGCTTGCGCTTCGCGATTCGCGAAGGCGGCCGTACCGTCGGCGCCGGCGTCGTGACCAAAGTTATTGAATAAGGCGGTAATGAATCATGGCCCTTGCTAGCCAAAAAATCCGAATCCGCCTGAAGGCGTTCGATTACAAACTGATCGACCAGTCTGCGCTGGAAATCGTCGATACCGCCAAGCGTACCGGCGCAGTGGTCAAGGGCCCGGTCCCGCTGCCCACGCGCATCGAGCGTTTCGATATTCTGCGCAGCCCGCACGTCAACAAGACGTCGCGCGACCAGTTCGAGATTCGCACCCATCTGCGTTTGATGGACATCATCGATCCGACCGATAAAACGGTCGATGCGCTGATGAAGCTCGATCTGCCTGCTGGTGTGGACGTAGAGATTAAGCTTTAAAAGCATCGAAAGATTTCCCCGAGCTTCGCAAAACCGGAGTTCGGAAAAGTAAGTGGTGTTTAGCAGTACGCCAGCGTAGCGATCCCAAGCGAAGCTCGGCTTTATTTTTAAACCCGCCGACCAATAGTAGTCGGCACTCCGCTAGGAGAAATAACAATGAGTCTGGGACTCGTCGGCCGCAAGGTCGGCATGACCCGCATTTTCACTGACGACGGCGAGTCCGTCCCGGTGACGGTGCTGGACGTGACCGACAATCGTGTGGTCCAAATCAAAAAGCCGGACACCGACGGTTATACCGCGGTGCAAGTCACGTACGGCAAACGCCGTGCTTCGCGCGTCAGCAAGGCCCAGGCGGGCCACCTCGCCAAGGCAGGTGTGGAAGCCGGTACGCTGACCCGGGAATTCCGCGTCGCCGAAGGCGATCTGGCCAACCTGCAGGTCGGTGGCCAGATCGGCGTTGATGTATTCAAGATCGGCCAGAAGATCGACGTATCGGGTACCACCCAGGGCAAGGGTTTCTCGGGCGTTATCAAGCGGCACAACTTCGGGTCCGGTCGCGCCAGCCACGGCAACTCGCGTTCGCACAATACGCCAGGCTCTACCGGCCAGGCGCAGGATCCGGGTCGCGTGTTTCCGGGCAAACGTATGCCGGGCCAGTATGGCAACGTCAGTTCTACCGTACAGAATCTTGTCGTCGTGCGCGTCGATGCAGAGCGCGGTCTCCTCCTGGTGCGCGGCGCAGTGCCCGGCTCCAAGGGCGGCCATCTGATCGTGCGGCCCGCAGTGAAAGGAGCCGCGTAATGGATTTGAAACTGATTAATGATCAAGGCCAGAATGCCGCGACTGTCGCCGGCTCCGATACGCTGTTCGGCCGCGACTACAACGAAGCGTTGATCCATCAGATCGTCGTTGCCTATCAGGCCAACGCGCGCTTCGGCACGCGTGCGCAAAAGGGTCGCGCCGAAATCAACAAATCGAAGAAAAAGCCGTGGCGTCAGAAAGGCACCGGCCGCGCCCGCGCGGGTAAGGCGTCCAGTCCCCTGTGGCGTGGAGGCGGCAAAATTTTCCCGTCGAGCCCTGACGAGAATTTCAGCCAGAAAGTGAACAAGAAGATGTATCGCGCCGGCATGGCGTCGATCCTCTCGCAACTCGTCCGTGAAGACCGCCTGAAAGTGGTCGAGGATTTCATCGTCGAATCGCCCAAGACCAGGCTGCTTGCGCAGAAAGTCAAGAACCTCGGCCTCGACGAAGTGTTGCTGCTCACGGACAACATTGACGAAAACCTGTATCTGTCGTCGCGCAACCTGCCCAATGTGCTGGTGCTCGATGTGACCGAGGCCGATCCGGTGGCCCTGGTCCACTTCAAGAACGTGCTGCTGACCAAGCAGGCAGTTGCCCGGATGGAGGAACTGCTGGCATGAGTACTCAATTCGCTCAAGACCGTCTGATGCAAGTGCTGCTCGGCCCCGTGATTTCGGAGAAGAGCACCTACGTCGGCGAGAAAAACAACGAAGTGGTGTTTCGCGTTGCGCGCGATGCGACCAAGCCCGAGATCAGGGCTGCAGTCGAACTGCTGTTCAGCACCAAAGACAAAAAAGTCGAGGTGAAAGGCGTGCGCGTTGCGAACGTCAAAGGCAAAGAAAAGCGTTTCGGTCGTTTCACCGGCCGGCGCGACAACTGGAAAAAAGCGTACGTGAGCCTTGCTGAAGGCAGCGACGTGAACTTCCAGGCGACGGAGTAAGCCATGGCCCTGGTAAAAGTTAAACCGACATCGCCCGGTCGCCGTACGCTGGTCAAGGTGGTGACGCCCGGCCTGCACAAAGGCAAGCCGCACGCCGCGCTGCTCGAGAAAAAGAGCAAGACCGCCGGTCGCAACAACAACGGTCGTATCACCACGCGGCATATGGGTGGCGGCCATAAGCAACACTATCGCAAGGTCGATTTCCGTCGCAACAAGGATGGCGTCCCGGCGAAAGTCGAGACCATCGAATACGATCCGAACCGCAGCGCGCATTTGGCGCTGCTGTGCTACATCGATGGCGAGCGCCGCTACATTATCGCGCCGAAGGGCGTGACCGTCGGCATGCAGCTGATCAGCGGCTCGGAAGCGCCGATCAAGGTCGGCAACGCACTGCCATTACGCAACATTCCGGTCGGTTCGACCATTCATTGCATCGAAATGCAGCCGGGCAAGGGCGCGCAGATCGCGCGTTCGGCTGGTGCGGGTGTGCAATTGCTGGCGCGTGAAGGCAGCTACGCGCAGTTGCGCCTGCGTTCCGGCGAAGTGCGCAAGGTGCATGTCGATTGCCGCGCCACGATCGGCGAAGTGGGTAACGAAGAACATCAGCTCGAGAGCGTCGGCAAAGCCGGCCGCGTGCGCTGGCAGGGTATTCGTCCGACCGTACGCGGCGTGGCGATGAACCCGGTCGATCACCCGCACGGTGGTGGTGAAGGCAAGACGGCGGCAGGTCGCGATCCGGTCAGCCCGTGGGGGCAGCACACCAAGGGCCTGCGTACGCGTAACAATAAACGCACCAGCGGCATGATCGTCAGCCGCCGCTACAAGAAGTAAGGATAGAACATGGCTCGTTCAGTCAAAAAAGGCCCGTTCGTCGATGCGCATCTGCAGAAGAAAGTGGATGCGGTGCGCGGAACCAACGACAAGCGTCCGATCAAAACCTGGTCCCGCCGCTCGACCGTCCTGCCGGACTTCATCGGTCTGACGATCGCAGTGCACAACGGCAAGCAACACGTGCCGGTGTACATCTCGGAAAACATGGTCGGCCACAAGCTCGGCGAATTTGCGCTGACCCGCACCTTCAAAGGCCATTCGGCCGACAAGAAGGCACGCGGTGGCGCGCCAGGCAAGCGGTAAGAGGGCGATATGGAAACTCAAGCGAAACTTTACGGCGTGCGCCTGTCGGCGCAGAAGGGCCGGCTGGTTGCCGACCTCATCCGTGGCAAGTCGGTCGACAATGCCCTCAACATTCTGACGTTCAGCCCCAAGAGGGGCGCGGCGATCATCAAGAAGGTGCTGGAGTCGGCAATCGCCAACGCGGAACACAACGATGGCGCGGATATCGATGAACTGAAGGTCACTCGCATCATGGTCGAGCAGGGCGCGAGCCTGAAGCGCTTCCATGCGCGTGCGAAGGGCCGCGGCAACCGCATCCTCAAGCCGTCCTGCCATATCTTCATCACGGTAGGTGATGAAGCGACCCGAGCGAAGGCCTAAGGAGTAGAGATGGGACAGAAAATTCACCCGACCGGCTTTCGTCTTGCGGTCAACAAGAATTGGAGTTCGCGCTGGTTTGCCAACAGCAAGAATTTCTCAGGCATGCTGAACGAGGACCTGAAGGTCCGCGAGTATCTGCGAGCCAAGCTGCGGCACGCCTCCGTCGGGCGCGTCATCATCGAGCGTCCAGCCAAGGATGCGCGCATCACGATTCATAGCGCACGTCCCGGAGTAGTGATCGGCAAGAAGGGCGAGGACATCGAAATCCTCAAAGCCGAGCTGCGCAAATTGCTCGGCGTCAGCGCCGTGCACGTGAACATCGAAGAAATCCGCAAGCCGGAGATCGATGCGCAACTGATCGCCGACTCGATTACGCAACAACTGGAAAAGCGCATCATGTTCCGCCGCGCGATGAAGCGCGCAATGCAGAACGCCATGCGCCTGGGCGCGCAGGGCATCAAGATCATGAGCGCCGGTCGCCTGAACGGAATCGAGATCGCGCGGACCGAGTGGTATCGCGAAGGCCGCGTGCCGTTGCATACGCTGCGCGCCGATATCGACTATGGCACCAGCGAAGCGAAAACCACTTACGGCGTCATTGGCGTCAAGGTGTGGGTGTACAAGGGCAACATGCTGGCCAAGGGTGAGCAACCCGCGCCCGCACCGGCCGGCGAAGAGGAGCAGCGGCGTGGCCGTCGCGGCCCGGGCCGCCCTGGTGGTGGACGTGACGGTGCGCCGGGCGCAGGCCCACGTGGTGGCGCAGGACGCGGCCGCAGTGCGCGCAAGGAAGAGACTGAAGTGAAACCCGACGAAGCCGCCAAAGCGGATGCGGCAGCGCCTGC
>DATCWO010000051.1:0-4927 GCA_036566325.1 Burkholderiales bacterium
TGGCACTACGTATATTTACCGCGCCCCGCCGGATGTAAGTACAACAAAGCCCGTGACTGTCCGGACGGAAATTGCATCGTTGAAGTGCTGAAGAAACAGCTTGAGGTTTACAGAACTTCGCCTTCACCGCGCTTAAGATTAAAAGCGCTTCGATACTTGGTGCATCTAGTCAGTGATATTCATCAGCCGCTCAACGCCGGTTTCAAAGACGACCAAGGAGGCAACAGGTATCAACTCAGTGTCGGTGGACACAACAGTAATCTGCACCGCGTTTGGGACGTCGAGCTTGTGAACTCTTCGAACTCGAAGAATAAGAGCGCGGTTGCTGATATGCACTTCCGACCTGAAGCTTGGGCTGAAGAGTCGTGCCGAATTGCCGCAGGTCACGCGTTCTATCCGGCACATGAGCTGACGGCGAGCTATGTGAAACTGTATAGGCCGATTGCAGAAGAGCGCTTGACCGTCGCCGGGTTGCGACTCGCGGCACTGCTTAACAAGCAGTAAGAATGCACTTGGTGAAGTGCGCCGCCAAGCCGGACCAGCCCTGCGCTTAGGCGAACGAGCTGCTCGATGGGCACATCAGGCTGGTGAAGCAGCGGCTCCAGATACTCAAGACCCTAGAGAAGCAATTGGTCTCGTTGCGCAAGACATGCGATGGCGACATGTCGCACCCGTGCACCATTCTCGCGTCGTTCATGTCCGCCTCCAGCCTCACGTCGCAATGACTCTCAAGCGGAGCGGTTTTTAAGGGCTATCTGCCTGACGCTTAAAGGAATTGGTCATTTGCGTAGTAACCCCCGCAAAAAAACAAACCCCGCCGTAGCGGGGTTTGGTCGGCACCCGCGCAAGGCGGGCCGTGTCTTTCCTTAGTTGCCGGCGCTATGCAGGCGTGATTCCTTGATCAGATAGAGCGAACCGGACTGCGCCGCGTAGTAGGCGGCAAGATTCTCCATATCCTTCGCGCTCAGCGGTTGCACTTGCGCAGCCATGATCGGGTTCTTGCGAGCGCCCGACTTGTACTGCTTCAACGCCTGCAGCAGATAATTTTCATGCTGACCCGCGAGTTTGGGAAAGTCCGGTGCGCTGGGCGTATTGCCGTCCGCGCCATGACACGCGGCACACACCTGCTTGGCCTTGTCGGCGCCGGCGGCCGCATCGCCCGCGAATGCGGGAGCCGCGAAACAGGAGGCGAGAACGAGAATTAGCGTCTTCTTGATCATGTTCGTCTCTCTCACTTGGATTGCGGCTGGCCGTAGTACGCAGCCAGATCGGCGATATCTTCTTCGCTCAGCGTCATGGCGATACCGCGCATGCTCGGATGGTTGCGATCGCCGCTCTTGTAGGCACGCAGAGCGCTGGCAATGTATTGCGGGCTCTGGCCGGCGATAAACGGCACGCGGTACACCTGAGGATAGGCGGTCTGGTATAGCGGAATGCCGTGGCAACCCACGCACATCGAAATCTTCGCTTTCGCACGCTCACGGTCGCCCTGGGGGGCGGCATCGGTCTGCTGCGCGTACACCGGCGCACAAGCGAATGCGCCGACGAGCAGCCAGGCTGCAGTGGTCTTGATCATTGTGGGTGGGCTCTCGTTATAAATCCCGCATGGCGCGCCCAAAAGGGATGCGCATCTTGTTGTCTTGCCGCCGACGGCCTCTTCCCATCGGCAACTGCCTTCTTGATCGAGGCGTCCAAGAAAAACCGAGAAATTCTACCCGACCAGCCTTGCGGCGGTCAAAGGCGAGTGATCCAGATCAAAGCCGAGTTGCACGGCAGCCCGGGAAAGAAATGGGGCCGCAGCTATAATTGCGGCTTCGCACAAGAGGCTTTCCATGCGCTTCAACGGCTCTTCCAATTACGTCGCCACCGATGACCTGACGCTCGCGGTCAACGCTGCCATCACACTCGCCCGCCCCCTGCTTATCAAGGGGGAGCCCGGAACCGGCAAAACCCGGCTGGCGGAAGAAGTCGCCGCGTCGCTCGGCCTGCCGCTGCTTGAATGGCACGTCAAGTCGACGACCAAGGCGCAGCAAGGGCTGTACGAGTACGACGCCGTATCGCGCCTGCGCGATTCGCAACTGGGCGACCCGCGCGTCAAGGACATCGGCAACTACATTGTCAAGGGCACGCTGTGGCAGGCCTTCGATGCCGATACGCCGGTCGTCCTGCTGATCGACGAGGTAGACAAAGCCGACATCGAGTTTCCGAACGACCTGTTGCGCGAGATCGACCGCATGGAGTTTTTCGTCTACGAGACGCGCGAACTGATCCGTGCCAAGCATCGGCCGATCGTGTTCATCACCTCGAACAACGAAAAAGAACTGCCGGATGCCTTTTTGCGCCGCTGCTTCTTCCATTACATCCGTTTCCCGGACAAGGAAACGATGGAGCAGATTGTCGCGGTGCATTTCCCGAACCTGAAAAAGAACCTGCTGAGCGAAGCACTCGACGTATTCTTCGAGCTGCGCCAGGTGCCCGGGTTGAAGAAGAAACCCTCCACGTCCGAACTGCTGGATTGGCTCAAGCTGCTGTTGGCCGAAGACATCTCGCCCGAAGCGTTGCGCGCCAAGGATCGCAAACAGATCGTGCCGCCGCTGCACGGCGCGCTGCTCAAGAACGAGCAGGACGTGCATCTGTTCGAACGGCTGGTGTTCATGAACCGGCATCAGCGATGACTTCAGTCGAGCGTGGCGTGTGAAGCGTAAAGCCGCCATCCTACGATCCTGGATTTTCGCTTTCGAACCTTCGACGCGCCACTGTGTTAATTGATTTCTTCTTCCGGTTGAAGTCGGCCAAGATCCCCGTCTCCCTCAAGGAGTTCCTCATGCTGCTGGAGGCGCTCGAGAAAGGCGTGATCGGCCCGTCGGTGGATGATTTCTACGTCCTCGCCCGCACCGCGCTGGTGAAAGACGAGGCGAACTTCGATAAATACGATCGTGCCTTCGGCGAGTACTTCTCCGGCATCGAGGAAATCGAACTCGATCAGATCGAGATTCCGGACGAATGGCTGAAGAAGCTGAAGGAATTGCGCCTTTCGCCCGAGGAAATGGCCGCGATCGAAGCGATGGGCGGTCTCGACAAGTTGATGGAGGCGCTGAAGAAGCGCCTCGAAGAGCAGAAGGAACGCCATCAGGGCGGCAGCAAGTGGGTCGGCACCGGCGGCACGTCGCCCTTCGGCGCCTACGGCTACAACCCCGAGGGCATCCGTATCGGACAGGATCGTTCGCGCCATCGCCGTGCGGTGAAAGTCTGGGACGAGCGCGCCTTCCAGAACCTCGACGCCAACGTCGAACTCGGCACGCGCAACATCAAGGTCGCGCTGCGCCGTCTGCGCCACTTCGCCCGACAAGGCGCCGCCGAGGAATTCGACCTCGACGGCACGATCCGCAAGACCGCCAAGAACGCCGGCTGGCTCGATCTACAGATGCGCCCCGAACGCCACAACGCCGTGAAGGTGCTGCTGCTGCTCGACATCGGTGGCTCGATGGACGATCACATCCGCCTATGCGAGGAACTGTTCTCTGCGTGCAAATCGGAATTCAAGCACCTGGAACATTTCTATTTCCACAACTGCCTGTACGACTACGTGTGGCGGGATAACGACTCGCGCTACAAGGACCGCATACGCACCACCGATCTGATGCACAAGTACGGCAGTGACTACAAGCTGATCTTCGTCGGCGATGCGACCATGGGGCCGTACGAAATCACGGCGATAGGCGGCTCGGTCGAGGACAACAACGAAGAGCCGGGCATCGTGTGGATGCAGCGCATGCTGGATGTCTACTCGAAAGCCGTCTGGCTCAATCCGGAACCATCGGATGTATGGCCCTATCGTTACTCGATCAACATGATGCGGCAGATCATGAGCGATCGCATGTATCCCCTGACGCTCGACGGTCTCGATCGGGCGATGCGCTATCTGGCGAACTGAGGATCATGCGCATGGCGACGATTCGCGTCACCGCCATCGAGCATGGCAGCGAGGCCTGGCGCGCCGCGGTCGAATTACGCTGGGAAGTGCTGCGCAAACCGCTCGGCATGTCGTTCACGCAGGAACAACTGGATAGCGAGCGCGATGCGCTGCTCTACGCGGCGTATGTGACCGACGACGCAAATGAGCAGCTTGCCGCGACGGCACTCTTCATTCCGCGCGACAGCACCCGCGTACAACTGCGCCAGATGGCCGTATCACCGGCGATGCAAGGGCACGGTGTAGGTCGCACGCTGCTGGAATACATGGAGCGCGACGCGCAATCGCAGGGCTACACCGAAATCGTCGCAGAAGCGCGCGTCTCCGCTCTGCCCTTCTATATCAAGCTCGGCTACATTGCGAGCGGCGAAATTTATGAGCACGTCGGACTGCCGCATCGCATGATCCGCAAGCGACTGGGCTGATTTCCGCCTGCTCCCATTTCCCGCGCGCGGACTATCCGGGCGGACTCGAACAAAAGCCGGACGTGGTCCCTTAAACTCTACTCGACTCAGCAATAGGAGCCCTGTCATGCGTTTCGAAACCCTCGCCGTCCACGCCGGTTACAGCCCCGACCCAAGCACCAAGGCGGTGGCCGTGCCCATCTACCAGACCACCAGCTACGCTTTCGACGACACCCAGCACGGCGCTGACCTGTTCGACCTCAAGGTCAAGGGCAACATCTACACGCGCATCATGAACCCGACCTCGGATGTGCTCGAACAGCGCGTCACCGCACTGGAGGATGGCGTCGGTGCACTGGCCCTCGCCTCAGGGCAGGCTGCGGTCACGTACGCGATCATGACCATCGCGGAAGCCGGCGACAACATCATCGCCACCGGCGCCCTCTACGGCGGCACCTATAATTTGTTCGCGCATACCCTGCCGCAATACGGCATCGAAGTGCGCTTTGTCGACGCAGCCGATCCGGCGTCGATCGCAGCCCTCATCGAC
>DATCWO010000076.1:0-31543 GCA_036566325.1 Burkholderiales bacterium
CCGGCAGCGAAATTTTCCAGTCCGATATGAATCAGGCCGGCGAGAAAGGTCCCGGCCGTCAGCACGACCGTCGACGCCCTGAACGTCAACCCCATTTGCGTGACAACGCCCGTCACCCGATCGCCGTCCAGCAACAGATCCTCGACCGCCTGCTGAAACAAGGTCAGATTGGGCTGATTTTCAAGCCGACTCCGAATCGCCTGCCGATACAACACCCGATCGGCCTGTGCCCGCGTCGCCCTAACCGCCGGACCTTTGCTCGCGTTCAGAATGCGGAACTGGATGCCCGCCTCGTCCGCCGCGAGCGCCATGGCACCGCCCAATGCGTCTACTTCCTTGACGAGATGGCCCTTGCCGATGCCGCCGATGGAGGGATTGCAGGACATCTGACCCAAGGTCTCGATATTGTGGGTCAGCAAAAGCGTGCGGCACCCCATCCGCGCAGCGGCAAGCGCGGCTTCTGTGCCGGCGTGACCGCCACCGATCACAATGACGTCGAAACGAGTAGGAAACTGCATGACTGGAACGGGTTGAATAACGCCGGAATGATACGCCGAACAGAGGTCTCAAAATACGCAATGGTTCCACGTGAAACACGCGCACAAAGAGATGTTAGCGTGTGCTTACACTTACTTACCAATACAGAATCTGCTAAAAATTTCGCCCAGGAGGTCATCTGCCGTGAACACCCCCGTAATGCGGCCCAGCGCCACCTGCGCCAAGCGCAATTCCTCTGCCATCAATTCCGCTTGACCGACCGCCTCTGCAGCGCGTTCCAGGCAGAGTGCCGTTTCGTTCAAAGCGACAAGATGGCGTTCACGAGCGAGATAAACATCCTCGGTATTCGCTTGCCACCCCGCGATTGCCTGCAGCCGATCACGCAGCGATTCGATGCCCTCGCCCGTCTTCGCAGAGACCTGAACCGAATCGGCGTCGAGGCTGGCGCCACCTCGGTCTTCAACCAGATCAAGTTTGTTATAGACGATCAAGCGCTGCAGCCCTTCGGGCAGTTGCGCAACGATACGCAAATCTTTGGCAGTGACCCCCGCGCGGGCATCGACCAGCAATAACAGCACGTCCGCGCGCTGGATTTCGCTCCATGTCCGAGCAATGCCGATGCGCTCCACCTCATCCTGCGTGTCGCGCAGCCCGGCGGTGTCGATGATATTGACCGGCAGTCCATGCACCTGAATCGTCTGACGCACGGTATCGCGTGTCGTGCCAGGCACATCCGTCACGATTGCGAGCTCTTCACCGGCAAGTCGGTTGAGCAAGCTGGACTTACCCACATTCGGCTGCCCTGCCAACACCACATTGAGTCCGGAACGCAGCAGACTTCCCTGCGTCGCCTTGGCCAGCACCTCGCCGATTCGTATGCGCAGGTCGTTCACCCCCTCCTGCGCCACCGTACGCTCCAGCGCGTCGACCTCCTCTTCCGGAAAATCAAGCGCTGCCTCAACGCGCATACGCAGTTCGATGAGCCGATCGACCAGCGCGTTCACCGTGGCGGAGAACTCGCCGCGCAAACTGCGACCCGCACTGCGCACCGCTGCTTCATTCGAAGCGTCGATCAGGTCGACGACTGCTTCAGCCTGCGCCAGGTCGAGCTTGTCATTGAGAAAAGCGCGCCGAGTGAATTCTCCCGGCTCGGCGAGACGCGCGCCCAGGGCCAGGCAACGCCGCAGCAGCAGATGCAGCACCACGGGACCGCCGTGAGCATGCAATTCGAGGACATCTTCGCCGGTAAAGGAATGCGGCGCGGGGAAATACAGCAGCAGACCCTCATCAAGGATCGCGCCATGCTCATCCAGAAAGTGAGTAAAGGTCGCGCGACGCGCGACTGGGATCTCACCACAAAGCGCTAGGGCGACGTCGGCGAGGCGCTTCCCGGATACCCGAACGATGCCGATTCCACCGCGGCCGGCCGCTGTTGCAACCGCCGCAATCGTCTCACTTTCAGCGCTTGGCACTCGCCGCTGTCTTACCCTGTGCGCCTTCCACCATGCGCGTGATCTGCCATTGCTGCGCGATGGAAAGAATGTTGTTCACCAGCCAGTACAACACCAGACCGGCCGGGAAGAAAAAGAACATCACCCCGAAAACGAGCGGCATCGCCATCATGACCTTGGCCTGGACGGGATCGGGCGGCGTGGGGCTCAGCTTGGTCTGGATCAGCATGGATACCATCATCAGCGCCGGCAGGATGAAGTACGGATCCTGCTCCGACAAATCGTGAATCCAGCCATAGAACGGGGCGTTGCGCAGCTCGACACTCCCAAGCAATACCCAATACAGCGCAATGAACACCGGAATCTGGACCACCACCGGCAAACAACCGCCGAGAGGATTGATCTTTTCGGTCTTGTACAACTCCATCATCGCCTGATTCATCTTCATGCGATCGCCGCCGTACTGCTCCTTCAATTTCGCCAGACGCGGAGCTACGACGCGCATCTTCGCCATCGACTTATAGCTCGCGGCGGACAATGGAAAGAACACCAGCTTGATCACCACGGTCAGCGCAATAATCGCCAAGCCCCAGTTGCCCAGCCAGCCGTGGAACCACTTCAGCACGCTGAACAGCGGTTCGGCAATGATGGTGAGCCAGCCGTAGTCGACCACCACGTCAAGTCCCGGCGCAACCGCGCGCAAATGGTCTTGCCGTTGCGGCCCCGAATAGAGCGGCACCGTGACGCGGGCGGTTTCGCCCGGGGCAACCGAAGCGACCGGCACAATGACACCGGCGCTATACATCTTCTGGCCGAGCGCGCGGGTGTAATTCTCATGCGGCGTGCCACTCTGCGGTAATAAGGCGGATACGAAATAGTGCTGCACCATTGCCACCCAGCCATCCTCGGCATTGCGGGTGTACTTGACCTTGCCCTCATCAATGTCCGAAAACCCGACTTTGACGAACTTGTCCTGCTCGGTATAGACAGCCGGGCCGGTATAAGTCCGCGCCATCATCGGATCGCCTTCCGGGGACTCGCCGTCACGCGTTAACTGGAAATAGGCATGCGACGCGGCCAGTGGATTTGCCGAGCTGTTTACGATTTCATACGTTATATCAATAACATAACTTGATCTATGGAAAGTGAGGACTTTTGCGACTTGCACCCCCTCACCGCCCGTCGCTTCCAGTTTGACCTGCAACTGATCCTGCCCGTCTGGCAAAACAAATTCGTTTGCATCGGCACGGTAGAGCGTACGGTGGGTCGGTAACTGCGGACCGATCAGCCCGCTCTGCGCTGCGTAGTGATGCTCCGGCCCAAGCAGCACCATCGGAGCGGTCTCGTCGCCGCCCGCGGCATAACCGAGCATGACCAGACGCACGATCGAGCCGCCGATCGGATCGATTTCGGCTTCGACGACGTCCGTGCGAACGCGGATTGGCTCCTGCGGCGTCGTTTCGGCGACTGTCGCAGCCTGCGGTACGGTGGTGGCCGAAGGCGGTAGCGAAGGATTCGGGACATCCCGCGATTGCGCGCCCTGTTCGGTCGTCTGAGGCGCCTGCTGCGGATAATGCTCTTGCTGCCAAGCCTGCCAAAGCATCAAGAGAGAGAACGAGAACACGAGGAGCAGGATCAGGCGTCGGGTATCCATCGATTATCTATTTTTCAAGGTACGGGGTCGTAGCCGCCAGGATGCCAGGGATGACAACGGGAGACGCGACGCAAGGCCAGCCACGTGCCTTGCCACGCGCCGTAGCGCTGCAATGCTTCAGTGGCATATTCGGAACAGGAGGGCGCAAACCGGCAATTGCGGCCCAGCAACGGGCTGAGACAATAGCGATAGGTGGCAAGCAAGCCAAGCAATACTTTAAGCATCGCTCGCACGTCTCATCAAGGCTTGTACGTCAGCCAAATGCAGCCCTGACTCGCCCACCGGCTTGGTGACGCGCACAACACAGTCCAGGCCGGATAGATGCGCCTGGTGTAGTCGGAACGCTTCCCTGGTCAGGCGACGGATGCGGTTGCGCGCCACAGCGGTAGGAACCAGCTTTTTCGGAACGATCAATGCAAGCCGCGCGCAGTCGAGGTCATTGTTACGCCGGTAGAGCGCGAGACCGGCAGTGCGTACAGGCTTGCCGGATCTCAACGCCGCGGCGACGTTGATGGCGCCAAGGCGCTGAAATCGGCGCAGCCGCAAGCGCAGGTCAAACGCCCAAGCGAGTGCGACCTTTGGCGCGACGCGCACGAATCACCGCGCGTCCTCCGCGGGTACGCATGCGAACGAGAAAGCCGTGCGTACGCTTGCGACGGACTACGGAGGGTTGGTAAGTGCGCTTCATGTCTAATGTCCAATATCCAGCTGAGCGGAAACCCGCTATTAAAGCAACCGGTTGCACATGCTGTCAAACAACTCGCGCAGCCTGTGGATAACTTTGTGCCTTCGGGGTATCATTACGCGTTCCGAATTGCTCCGGCCTGTGCTCGGGCGCTCACCACTAGAAGAGCAAACCAAGGATGGAAGGTTTCTGGCACGACTGCCTTGCCCGCCTAGAAAAAGAGCTTCCTGCCCAGCAGTTTACGACTTGGATTCGACCGCTACAGGTCGACGCGGCACGTACCACCGACGATGAGTTGCATCTCACCGCACCCAACCGCTTCGTTCTGCAATGGATCAAGGACCGTTTCCTGACGCGGATCGAAACGTTGGTTGGCGAACAACTTGGCAAGCCCGTACACGTCAGCGTCGCGCTCCTGAGTAACGATGCCATTGCGGCGCCCACTGCGCTAACTGCACCTGTGTCGCTCGCCCCTGTGGATAACGTGGCGCGCTCTCAGAACGGCTTCGCCAATCCCACGCGCCCGACAACGAACATCTCCGAGCCGCGTTCGAGCATCATTGGGGACTTCACTTTCGATAATTTCGTGCCCGGCAAGGCCAACGCACTTGCGCGCGCTGCGGCGATGCAGGTCGCGGAGAACCCTGGTACTTCGTACAACCCGTTGTTCGTTTATGGCGGCGTGGGCCTGGGCAAGACGCATCTGATTCACGCGGTCGGCAATCACGTCAGGAGCGAGCACCCCAACGGCAAAGTGCGTTACCTCCACGCCGCGCAATACATTTCCGACGTGGTACGCGCCTATCAGCAGAAATCGTTTGACGCATTCAAGCGCTACTACCATTCGCTTGACCTGCTGCTGATCGACGACATTCAGTTCTTCACCGGCAAGGACCGCACGCAAGAAGAATTCTTCTATGCGTTTAACGCGCTGATCGAAGCGCGCAAACAGATCATCATCACCTGCGATACCTATCCGCGCGACATCAACGGCATCGATGAGCGTTTAAAAACCCGCTTCAGTTGGGGGTTGACCGTTGCGATCGAACCGCCTGAGCAGGAAATGCGCGTCGCTATCATTCTGAAAAAAGCAGAAGCGGTTGGTGCTCGACTGCCCGAAGAAGTCGCCTTCTTCATTGCCAAGCACATTCGCTCGAATGTGCGGGAGCTGGAAGGCGCGTTAAAGAACGTATTGGCTGTCGCGCGCTTCAGCGGCAAGGAAGTCAGCGTCGAGGTTGCGAAGGAAGCACTGAAAGATCTGCTGTCTGTACACAACCGGCAGGTTTCGATCGAGAACATTCAAAAAACGGTAGCCGATTACTACAAAATCAAGGTCTCCGATCTGCATTCCAAGAAGCGCACCCGCGCCATAGCGCGACCGCGCCAGATGGCAATGGCGCTGGCCAAGGAATTGACCGAAATGAGTTTGCCGGAAATCGGCGATGCCTTCGGTAATCGCGATCACACGACCGTATTACATGCGTGTCGAACCATCGCAACGCTAAGAAGCAAGGACCACGAACTGAACCGGGATTTCCACGTACTTGAACAGACATTGAAGGGCTAACAACTCATGTATAACCCGGCAAAAGCTGTGCGCAATCCAGGCAAACTTCGACACCTCGGCAAAGTTGTTCCGTTTTACACAGCACTATCCACAGGCGCGTCCACAGGCTGTGCACAGCCTAAGACGTTGAATCACAGCGACTGCTTGCACTTACCCCCACATTTCGAGTCGCTCATCATCATCAATCAGGAAAGAATATGAACCTATTAAAGACAAACCGCGAGACGCTACTCAAGCCCTTGCAGGCAGTGTCGGGGATCATTGAACGGCGTCATACCTTACCGATACTTTCCAACGTGCTGATCGAGCGTGATGCGGCACGACTGTCCTTTGTCGCAACGGATATCGAAATCGAAATCACGGCATCCGTTGCGGTGGACGCCAACAGCGAAACCAAGTCGGTGACAGTCGGTGCACGGAAACTGCTGGATATCCTGCGCGCGTTGCCCGATGTCAGCGAGGTGACGCTTGCGCTGGCAGACAAGCGCTTGCAGGTGAAGAGCGGCAAAAGCCGGTTTAATCTGCAGACGCTTCCGGCGGAGGACTTTCCCCGATTGGCCGGGCCTGAAGGCGATAGCGTGCGGTTCGAGTTGCCGCAGAAATTATTGAAAGATCTGTTTTCGCAAGTGCAGTACGCCATGGCGCAACAGGACATTCGCTACTACCTCAACGGCTTGTTGATGGTCATCGAGGCTGGCGAGTTGCGCGTGATCGCGACTGATGGTCACCGTCTGGCGTTCGCATGCAAGGAAGTCGCGCCCAAGGATTTAGGTAAGCAGGAAGTGATACTTCCTCGCAAGACAGTGCTCGAACTGGCTAAACTGTTGGCTGACACAGACGAGCCGGTTGCGATCGAGCTTACCGCCACGCAGGCGCGCTTCAAGTTCGCTGACGTTCTGCTGGCTTCCAAATTGGTGGACGGCAAGTTTCCGGATTACCAGCGCGTCATTCCCACACAGCATCCGAAGCAATTGCGCATCGGTCGAGCTGCGTTGCAGCAGGCCTTGCAGCGTGCGGCAATTCTCACCAGCGACAAGTTCCGCGGTGTGCGTTGGGTGCTGGCTGAAAACAGTTTGAAGATCAGTTGCAGTAATACCGAGCAGGAAGAAGCGCAGGAAGAACTCGATGTGGCTTATGAAGGTGAAGTGCTGGATATTGGCTTCAACGTCGGCTACCTGCTCGATGTGCTGAACAATCTTGACGTGAACGAAGTCGATGTCGCGCTTGGCGATTCGAACTCGAGCGCACTGATTACCGTACCCGAGCGCGACGACTTCAAATACGTCGTCATGCCGATGCGTATCTAGGAATAGGAAATGACAGACGAGCTTCGCCCGGAAGATGAGAACGATAAGCCTGTGCGCAACGCGATCTACGACTCCTCGAGCATCAAGATGCTCAAGGGGCTGGAGGCGGTGCGCAAACGCCCCGGCATGTATATCGGTGACACATCAGACGGCACCGGGCTGCATCACATGGTGTTCGAAGTGGTCGATAACGCCGTTGACGAAGCGCTCGGTGGCTACTGCGACGAGATTGTGGTCACGATCCACACCGACAATTCGATTAGCGTGACGGACAATGGGCGCGGTATTCCGGTCGGGATTCATAAGGACGATGAACTGCAGCGCTCGGCTGCTGAAATCGTAATGACCGAGCTGCACGCAGGCGGAAAGTTCGACAACAATTCCTACAAAGTTTCGGGCGGTTTGCACGGTGTCGGTGTTTCCGTCGTCAACGCGCTGTCCGATTGGTTGCGTCTGACCATTCGCCGAAATGGCGCGGCGCACTTCCTTGAATTTCGTAGCGGTATACCCGTCGAACCGCTCAAGGTTCTTGGCAAGACGGAACGCCACGGCACCGAAGTCCATTTTCTGGCGAGCAAGGAAGTCTTCGGCGATGTCGACTTCCATTACGATATTCTCGCCCGCCGTTTGCGCGAGTTATCTTTCCTGAACAATGGCGTGAACGTTCGTCTTGTTGATCAGCGTGCCGGCAACGAGGAAGTTTTCTCCTATAGCGGCGGCGTGCGTGGATTCGTCGAATTCATCAACCGCAACAAAACCGTGCTGCATCCGAATATCTTCCAGGCCACGGGCGAGCGCGACGGGATATCGATTGATGTGGCCATGCAGTGGAACGACTCCTATCAGGAGTCGGTGCTGTGCTTTACCAACAACATTCCTCAGCGCGACGGCGGCACCCACCTGACCGGTTTGCGCGCCGCGATGACGCGGACTCTCGGTCGCTACATCGAACAGAACGACATCGCGAAGAAAGCCAAAGTCGAGGCAACCGGCGACGATATGCGCGAGGGCCTGACCTGCGTGCTCTCGGTAAAGGCACCGGAGCCGAAGTTTTCTTCGCAAACCAAAGACAAACTCGTATCGTCGGAAGTACGGCCGGTGGTCGAAGAGGTCGTGGCCGAAAAGCTAATGGCCTTTCTTCTCGAACGACCGAACGATGCGCGTATCGTCACCGGAAAAATCGTCGAAGCCGCTCGCGCGCGCGAAGCTGCCCGCAAGGCGCGTGAAATTACGCGGCGCAAGGGCGTGCTGGACGGCATGGGCCTGCCTGGCAAGCTGGCCGATTGTCAGGAAAAAGATCCGTCGTTGTGCGAGCTTTATCTGGTCGAGGGGGATTCCGCCGGCGGCTCGGCCAAGCAGGGCCGCGATCGGAAATTCCAGGCGATCCTGCCCCTGAAAGGCAAGATTCTCAACGTCGAGCGCGCACGTTTCGACAAGCTGATTGCCTTTGCCGAAATCGCCACGCTGATTACCGCCCTCGGCACGGGCATCAAAGACGACTACAACCCGGAGAAGCTGCGTTACCACCGCATCATCATCATGACCGACGCAGACGTCGACGGCGCGCACATTCGGACTTTGCTGCTGACGTTTTTCTATCGGCAAATGCCCGATTTGATCGAGCGCGGCCACATCTACATTGCGCAGCCGCCGTTATTCAAGGTCAAGATCGGCAAGGATGAACGCTATCTGCGCGACGACTACGAGCGCGATCAACACATGCTCAAGCAAGCATTGGTCGGTGCGGCGCTCTATCCTCGCGAAGGCGCCGAGCCCATCGAAGGCGAAGCCCTGGCGCAACTTGCGCGATCTTATCTGCTCGCGGCGGCGGTGATCACTCGTCTTGCTCGTTTAATGGATCCTGTCGCGCTGCGCGCGATTCTGTACGGCGCGCGTCTCGATGTATCGAACGGTGATATGGCGCGTACGAGCGCCGAGGCGTTGGCGGCGAAATTTCCGCTGGACGACGCGAAGGTCTACGCGCGTTATGCCGATAAACAGGAGCGTCATCAAATCGTCGTGGAGCGGGCACGTTACGGCAACGTTCGAACGACAGTGTTCGATGAGGACTTCCTGCTGTCCGGCGACTATCGTCAACTCGCCGAAACGGCGCAGATGATCGAGGGATTGGTGGGGCGCGGTGCTTACGTCGAGCGTGGGGAACACAAGCAACTCGTCAGCAACTTCGGCCAGGCAGTCGATTGGTTGCAGCGCGAAGTGGAACGTAACGCGACCATCCAGCGCTACAAGGGCCTGGGCGAAATGAACCCTGAGCAGTTGTGGGAAACGACAATGGACCCGACCACACGTCGTCTGCTCAAGGTCCAGATCGAAGACGGCATTGCGGCCGACGAGATTTTCACCAAGCTGATGGGTGACGAAGTCGAACCGCGCCGCGAGTTCATCGAGCGTAACGCACTGGTCGCACGGCTCGACGTCTAAGCTGGGCTGGGCGGCTGACGGCGATTAGCCGCCGGACGCCCGTTTGCGCGCCGGTGTTTTCTTCGCGGCAACTTTCCTGACTGCAGCGGTTTTTTTGGCCGTAGTTGTCACAGCCTTTTTCGCCGCTGGTCGTTTTGCCACCTTCAATTCCACTGCTGCTTCGATTGCGTCGTCGGCCGGCGCTGCTTTTTTCGCGGCTGTCTTGGCGCCCTTCTTTGCTTCGCGCGGTGCGAATTCAAAACCGATCTTACCGTCGGGCTGACGGACCAGGAAGGCCGAGAACGGCCGCCCCTTTTTGGAAATGAATCGGTGCAGCAAATCGGTCTTGCCGGTGCCAAGCAATTTAACGATTTGATCCGGCTCGATGGTGCGTTGCAGGATGATTTTTCCAGTGCGGAAATTGCACGTCCGTCCGGGGCCGACTGACTTCTCGCATACGTAGGCGAGTTCGTGATCGTAAACGTTGGCGCCGCATTTCGGGCACGTTCCCAACGCCGTCTTGCCGGAGAAGTCCACCGGCTCCGCATCGCGCTCATCCTGTGCCGATTGGCCAAAGTCGAGTTCCGTGGTGAAGTCGTCTTTCAACTTCACCATTGCAGCGAATGGGCGTCCCATGCGGCTGCGAAATCCCTGTAGCGGGCCGATCGACCGTTCGCGAATGAGCTGTTCGATTTCGTCATTTTCCATACGTCTGCTGGCGACGATTTTCCACAGCGCGAAGTCGCATTGTCCGCACTGAAATTTCTTGTAATTCTCGTGGATGGCGCCACCGCATTTGGGACACGGCGTGGTCAGCGTGGATAGCGGCTCGTCAATGCTTGTGCCTTGCTTGATCCGGTTTACCAGATCACTTGTGGTATCGACGATGTGGCGCATGAAATCCTGGCGCTGCAGCTTGCCCTGCTCGATCTGGCGAAGTTTGTATTCCCAGTCACCGGTGAGTTCGGGTGAACGCAGTTCGTCCACGCCGAATTTGGAAAGCGCGTAGATCAGGTCGAAAGCCTTGGCCGTCGGAACGAGTTCACGCCCTTCGCGACGCAGATAGTCTTCGAAAATCAGGCCTTCGATAATGGCTGCGCGCGTCGCCGGTGTGCCCAGTCCTTTTTCGCTCATCGCTTCGCGCAATTCTTCGTCGTCGATGAGCTTGCCGGCCCCTTCCATCGCCGACAGCAGCGTCGCTTCGCTGTATCGTGCCGGCGGCCGCGTTTGCAGGCTTTTCGCTTCGATTTCGATTGTCTGCGCCTTACCGTCCGGCACGGGCGCCAGGGTTGCGCTTTCTCCCGCCTCGACGTCGCGTCCATACACTGCGCGCCAACCCGCGTTCACCATCACACGTCCTTCGGTCTTGAACGGCTCGTCTTCCACGCGCGTGATGCGAGTGGTGATGAGGTATTCGGCGGCCGGATGGAAAACCGCCAGAAAACGCTTTGTCACGAGGTCGTACAGTTTCGCTTCGGGCTCGGACAAGTGCTTCGGCGCCTGCGTGGTCGGAATAATGGCGAAGTGATCGGAAATCTTTTCGTTGTTGAAAATGCGTTTGTTGGGTCGCACCCACCCTTCCTTCAGCACGATCTGCGCAAAAGAGCCGTAACCGCGGCCGGTATCCGCTGCCTGCAGCATCTGGAGCGTTTCTTTAACCGTGGCCATATAGTCCTCGGGCAACGCGCGTGCGTCGGTACGGGGATAGGTGAGCACCTTGTGCTTTTCGTATAGTGCCTGCGCGAGCGACAGGGTCGCGCGTGCGGAGAAACCAAAGCGCCCGTTCGCCTCGCGCTGCAGGCTGGTTAGGTCGTAAAGCAGCGGTGGCGCTTCCGTTGACGGTTTCGATTCCTCGGTGACGATGCCGGGTTTGCCCGCGCACTTATTCCGGATGGCTTCGGCGCGTGCCTTATCCCACAGTCGCTCGGCGCGCGCCTCAGGTTCGTCCGCCTTGCGCTCGAAGCGCTCGTCGAACCAGCGACCGGTGTACTCGCCGCCGCTGCTTTCGAATGTACCGTGCAATTCCCAGTAGTCGCGCGCGACGAACTGCTTGATGCGCTGTTCGCGTTCGACCAGGATGGACAGCGTCGGCGTCTGCACGCGCCCCACCGTAGTTTTATAGAAGCCGCCATCCTTCGAATTGAAAGCGGTCATGGCGCGCGTGCCGTTGATGCCGATCAGCCAGTCGGACTCCGAGCGGCAGGTCGCGGCATCGGCGAGCGGCTGCATCGCTTCACCCGAACGCAGGCGTTCGAATCCGTCGCGGATCGCCCCCTGCGTCATCGACTGCAGCCACAGACGTTCGATCGGCTTCTTGGTGTTCGCGTGCTGGACAATGTAGCGGAAGATCAGTTCGCCTTCGCGCCCCGCGTCGCAGGCATTGATGATGCCGGTGATGTCCTTGCGCTTAAGGAGCTTGACCAATAGCTTGAGCCGATCTTCGGTGCGCTCGATCGGCTGCAGGTCGAAGTGCGGCGGAATCACCGGCAAATGTGCGAACGACCACTTGCCGCGTTTGACCTCGTACTGTTCCGGCGCGGCGATCGCCAGCAAGTGACCGATCGCGGAAGACAGGACGTACTGATCGCTTTCGTAGTAATCGCCGTGGCGTGTGAAACCGCCCAATGCACGGGCGATGTCCGCAGCGACGGACGGCTTTTCCGCAATGATGAGACGTTTGCTCACAGCAGCTCTTTATGAAGGCGCGAATCGGCGACGTGCACGGGTGCACGCTAAGGACTCTGCGACCGGGAATCGGTTCTTGCGTCGCACGGATTGCGCCGCAGTGTCGGCAAAGGAGCGCCGAAGTTTAAGGACAAGCCCGAGGGCAGGCAAGACGCGCTTATGCGAGCGCGCCTTGACCGGGACTAATGGATATTACGCGGGCCACCTTCGGGTAGCAGTTCTTCTAGTACGAGCGTGTCGACATCACCCCGGTGCGTCCACAACACCAGGAGGATGATGACCTTGAGCTTGTCCAGACCCACCACATCATCGGGCAAGGCCATGGCGCGATCGAGAATCACCTCGCGCAGCGAGGGGGTGAGGATGCGCGCGCTTTCCAGAAAGGCGACGAAGCCGCGACCGTGGGTCGATAGCTTGGCGTACTCTTCATCGGTGTAGCTGCGAAACGAAGTGCCGAGTTCGAAATGCTCCGGGAAACCGGTTTCATGAGGGGGCGCCAAGCCCTTCAACCAGTCCAGCGCATCGCTAATCTCTTCGTCTTCAAAGCCGGCCGCGGTGAGTTTGCGCGCAAGCGTGTCGTGATCCGGATAAGCGTCGTTTTGGTAATAACTCTCAAACAGATAGACGAGGACGTCGAACATTTGGATGCTGTGTGCTCCTAAGGTATGCGCTGATATCGGCCGCCAGGCAGACATGCGACCCTTCCGTCCAGCTCAAGTTCCAACAGGATCGCTGATACAGAATCGGGCGTCAAGCCGCTACGCAAACACAACATGTCGATACTGCACGGGTCATGACCGAGGTGCTGGAGTAGAGAATGATCGCTCGGAACTTGCAGAGAATCGTCTTTTTTCTGCGTGACCGTTGTCTGCCATGCGCCGAGTTCTTCAAGCACGTCCTGTGCGCTGTCGACGAGTTTTGCGCCCTGTTTGATCAGCGCATGACAACCTTTGGACAAGGGCGAATGGATGGATCCGGGAATCGCGAACAGTTCGCGTCCCTGCTCGCCGGCGTATCGCGCGGTGATCAACGAACCGCTCGACAACGCCGCTTCGACGACGAGCACACCTTTTGATAAACCGCTGATAAGCCGATTGCGACGCGGGAAATTGATCGATGCGGCTGCGGTGCCGAGTGGAAACTCGCTGAGCAATGCACCTCCTTTAGCGATCGCTTCGTACAATGCCGCGTTGCGCGCGGGATAACGTATATCGACGCCGGTTCCCAGCACGGCGACGGTCGAAGATGGTCCGCGTAGCGCGCCGCGATGCGCGGCGGCATCGATGCCTAGTGCCAGGCCGCTGACGACTGTCAGTCCTGCACAACTCAGCGCCGCGCTGAATTGTTCGGCGTTGCTTAAACCTTGTGCTGTTGCATTGCGGCTGCCGACGACCGCGAGCATCGGCCGAACAAGCAACTCAGCATTGCCCTCCACGTACAACAATGTCGGCGGATTGGAAATTTCCAACAACACGGCCGGGTAGCGCTCGTCCGCCAGTGTCAGAACATGATGATCGGGCTCGGCTGCCCAGGTGAGCGTCGCTTCGATTTGCCCGGTCGCATCGTGCGCGAGCAGGCGTCGGGCGAGTTCATCTCCGATGTGTTTGGCCAACGCCGGCCAGCCTGCCGCAAAAATGCGGGACGGCAGTCCGAAGGCTGATAACAGTTTGCGTTGTCCCTGCGGTCCCAGGCCGGGAACGAGGGTTAATCGAAGCCACGCTGCCAGTTCAGGATCGCTGGACATCGCATGGCCCCGGAACGATTGAGGAAGCGCCGATCAAGTGTTTGGGTTGTATCTGAAGCTTCCTGATTCCGAGAATGTGCAAGGAGTCATGTCTCCTTGCACAAGTCACCTTTAAGGATTGCTGACACGATCTCCGGGCGCCACCTGCCGTTCGGCCTGTACGATCAAGGCGTATGACAGGTTCTCGAAAACGCGAAACACCATCGCCAAACCGTAGCGTTCTTCCGGCAGCACCACCGGCTTTGGCCGTGCTTCACCCAAATACCAAGGGCCAACGCTGCGATCGCGCGGCAGAACCATGCCGCGTTGCAGCGCCAGCACGTGACCGGGTTCGATGCCGTCGCTTGCGCCCACGTTCAGCGTGATCATCGATAACGGACCGGCTTCCTCATAGCTGCCGTACACCGACTTGAGTCCATGGTCCTGCTTGCCCGAGTAGTAACTGGTGCGCGCATCGGTACGACCGTTGTACAGCGACATTACACGTGCGCGGATTTTATTCTCCGGCGCGTGCGGCACGTAATGGAAAATGCTCGGCGGTTCTGCCGCCACCAGGCGATCACCTTCGCCGATTTCGCGTTGCGCGGAAACGATTTTCAGTTTGGCGGGCTCGCCGGCTTTGACCACGCGTGCCGTACCCAGATAAATTGCCTCATAGCCCAGCGTTTCCTCGGTCTCGGGATCGACCAGCGCTGCGCCAGGCCGATAAACGTTCCAGACCTCTGCGGTCGAGTCGCCCAGACCTTCCACATATGCGACGTTTCCGACGCCCAGATTCACGCGGCCTTCTTCGGTCGCCACGATCCGCGGCGCCTTGTCGAGGCCATCCTTTTCCACCACCAGAGGCTGAGACAGGAACGGGTCAATCATTTTGGCCGGGATGGTCGGCACCGGTTCGGCGTCGAGCGACGTCTCGCGCACGCGGGGCGCAAGCGTGCCGTTTCCATCCGCGCGACTTTGCAGCAGCAGCTTCATGTTCGCGCGATCGAAAATGACGGTATCGCCGGGATAGATCCAGTGCGGGTCCTTGATCTGGGCCTTGTTCAGGCCCCAGATTTCCGGCCAGCGCCAGGGGTCTTTTAGAAAGCGACCGGAAATGTCCCACAGCGTATCGCCCTTGACGACCACATAGCGGTCCGGCGCGTCCGGTTGCACTTGCAGAACGTTGCCCTTCGCCGCCCAGGTGACTGGCGCCGCCAGCGCAAGGGCGAGTAAAAGTGCTGTGCTAGACTTGAACATAAAGGCCTCGATCCGATCTAAGCCCTGTAAAGGCTTGATTTGTCTTGAACTGTGCGGGCAGTCTAAGACTTTTCATGACCAAAGCATATTCAACTATTTCACGCAGCAGGAATTTATGTCGCTTCTTCCCATCCTTCGCTATCCGGATGATCGACTGCACACCGTCGCGCAGCCCGTTGAGGTCGTGGACGACGAGATTCGTACATTGGTGCGCAATATGGCGGACACCATGTACGCCGCGCCGGGCGTCGGCCTGGCAGCGACGCAAGTGGACGTGCATAAGCGTGTAATCGTGATCGATGTCTCCGATACGCGTGATGATTTGCTGGTGTTGATCAACCCGGAACTGATCGCGCGAGAAGGCGAACAGGAGTGCGAAGAAGGTTGCCTTTCCGTGCCGGGAATTTTTGATTACGTCACGCGCGCCGAACGGGTCATCGTTCGTGCGCTCGACGAAAACGGCCAGGTCTACGAGCGCGCAGCCAGTGGGTTGCTCGCCGTGTGTATCCAGCACGAGATGGATCACCTTGAGGGCAAGGTGTTTGTCGAATATCTCTCTCGGCTCAAACAGACGCGTATCCGCGCCAAACTCCTGAAGCAGCAACGTCAGGTCGCTTAGCGATTCGGGCCGGCGCGCCGATCATGCGTATTGCCTACGCCGGAACGCCCGAGTTCGCCGTGCCCGCCCTGGAGGCGTTGATTGCGGCCGGGCACGAGATCGTCGGCGTCTGGACGCAACCCGATCGTCCGGCAGGTCGCGGCATGGCCCTCGCCCAAAGCGCGGTCAAGAAGGTCGCGTTGCAGCATCAACTCCCCGTTCATCAGCCGCTATCGTTAAGGGATGAGCACGCCTTGGCGCCATTGCGTGCGTGCGGCGCCGACGCGATGGTCGTGGCGGCGTACGGATTGCTGCTGCCGGTCGCCGTGCTCGAGATGTTTCGGTACGGTGCGCTGAATATCCACGCGTCGCTGCTGCCGCGCTGGCGCGGTGCGGCGCCGATTCATCGTGCGCTGCTCGCTGGCGATCGCGAAACCGGTATCTGCATTATGCAAATGGACGTTGGTCTGGATACCGGCCCCGTGCTGATGCGCGAGGCGATCGCCATCCAGTCGCAGGACACGACCGGCACCCTGCATGACAAGCTAGCGGCGCTGGGCGCGCGCATGATTGTCGCCGCGCTGCGGGGGATCGAAGCCGGTACGTTGCGGCCCGAACCGCAGTCCAATGAGGGCGTGACCTACGCCGCCAAAATCGCCAAGGCCGAAGCGCGCATCGACTGGCGCCAGTCGGCCGAGGTCGTGGCGCGGCAGATTCGCGCATTCAATCCATTCCCTGGCGCAAGCACGCGCCGGCGCCAAACCGATATCAAACTATGGCAAGCAGGTGTTGTAGCGGCGAGCGGCGAGCCGGGCGTTGTGTTGCACCTCGACGGCGACGTGTTCGTTGTTGCGTGCGGAGTTGGTGCCGTGGCGGTCGAAGTCGCCCAGCGCGCCGGCGGGAAACGCCTGCCGGCGGCCGAATTCGCGCGCGGATCGAGTCTCGCGGCGGGCGATTGCTTCGAGTAGCACAACATTGAATTTTTTTGCCGCGCCGCAATCTCAGGTCGTGGGCTCCGGGTTACGGAACGAGAGGAATAAAAGGAATGATCGGAAACTGGATGAAAACGGGAATCCTGCTGGCGGGCATCGTGGCACTGTTCGGTGCCGTCGGCGGATTGATCGGCGGGCAGCAGGGCATGCTCATCGCGCTCCTACTCGGCGGCGGGATGAATATTTTCGCCTATTGGTTCTCCGACAAGATGGTGTTGAAGTTGTATCGGGCGCGCGAAGTCGACGAGACCTCGGCGCCGCAGTTCTACAACATGGTGAAAGAACTCGCGCAGCGGGCCGGGTTGCCGATGCCGCGTGTTTATCTGATTGACGAAGCACAGCCGAACGCATTTGCGACCGGGCGCAATCCCGATCACGCCGCGGTCGCCGCGACGACAGGCATTCTGCAACTGCTCTCGGCACGCGAACTGCGTGGCGTGATGGCACACGAACTGACGCACGTGAAAAATCGCGACATTCTGGTTTCAACGATTTCGGCGACTGTCGCCGGCGCCATCTCTACGCTAGCGAACTTCGGCATGTGGTTCGGCATGAGCAATAACAATCGCGAAGGCGGCGGCAACCCCATTCTCGCCATTCTGGTGATGATCATGGCGCCGATCGCGGCAATGCTGATCCAGTTCGCCATTTCGCGCACGCGCGAGTTCGGCGCGGATCGCGGCGGTGCCGAGATTTCCGGCGACCCGCATGCGCTTGCCGACGCGCTGGCCAAGATCGATCGTTATGCCAGGGGCGTGCCGATGGAAACCGCCGAGCAGCATCCTGCCACGGCGCAGATGATGATCATCAATCCGCTTTCCGGCGGTGGAGTGCGCGGCCTGTTCAGCACCCACCCGGCGACCGAAGAGCGCATCATGCGCCTGCGTGCGATGGCGCACTGATCGCAAGATCGTCATTTACCCTCTTGAGCGCCGGTTCGTCCGGCGCTTTTGTTTGGTAACAATCCGTGGCGTTTTGAAGTCGCAATGCCTTTGTTGAAAAACCGTGGTTAATGCTTCCGCGCGCACCGATATAATCGCGCGTGTCTTACGCCCCACCCCTTGCCGAAACGCTCGCCGCCAGCAGTCGCGCCATTGCTCGCGTACTGAATGGCGAAAGTCTGTCCGAGGCGTTGCCAGCAGGCCGGCAGCCCGGCGTGCAGGATGTTGTCTACGGAACCTTGCGTGACTACGGTGTCGCCGACGTCATTCTTGCACGCTTGCTGCGACGGCCGGCCACCGATGTCGGCGTTCATGCACTGTTGCTTTGCGCGTTGCGGGAATTGCGCCGTGATCGGGCGGCCGCCTACACGGTCGTCGATCAGGCAGTGTCTGCTTGCGTTGCGCTGGGATTCGGTACGGCGAAGGGGCTGGTCAATGCCGTATTGCGCAATTACTTGCGCCGTCGGGACGAACTGGAGCGTCACGCGCTCGCCGGCGAAGTAGGCCGTTTTTGCCATCCGCAATGGTGGATCGACCGGCTCAGGGAAAGCTATCCCGATAGCTGGCAAAGCGTGCTGGAAGCAGGCAACACGCATCCGCCGATGACGCTGCGCATCAATCGCCGACGTGTCGAACGCGATGTCTACCTGCAACGGTTGCAGGCCGCGGGCATCGATGCTGATGCGATCGGCATGAGTGGCGTCCGACTTGCCCGGCCGATGCCAGTTGCGGATGTGCCGGGTTTTGCCGCAGGGGAAGTATCCGTGCAGGACGCCGCCGCGCAGTACACGGCCCCCTTGCTGGCCTTGGCCGACGGGCTGTCCGTGTTGGATGCCTGCGCCGCGCCCGGCGGAAAAGCCGGCCAGATACTGGAGACGGCCGATGTTCGATTGGTTGCGCTCGATCGGGATCGTGCACGCGCCCAGCGGATCGAGCAGAATCTCGCCCGGCTCGACCTCGTCGCGGACGTGCATGTGGCGGATGCAAAAGACGTCGATGCATGGTGGGACGGTGCTTGCTTCGATCGCATTTTGCTCGACGCGCCGTGTACCGGCTCGGGCGTTGTGCGTCGCCATCCGGATATCAAGTGGCTGCGCCGGGAGTCGGATATCGCAAGCTTTGCCGTGCAGCAACGACAATTGCTGGACGCGCTTTGGCGGGTTCTCGCCCGCGATGGTAAATTTCTTTACGCCACCTGTTCGGTCTTCCCGGAAGAAAACCGTTTGCAGATCACCGATTTCCTCACGCGGCATCCTGATGCGCGTCTATTGCCTGCATTGCTGCCGCGTGACGGACAGTTATTGCCCGATTCCGAGCATGATGGGTTCTACTACGCCTTGCTCGAAAAAGCCCGAGGGTAAAAGTGCCGTTCATGGACGAACCAATCCGCTCGGTTGTACGCGATAACGGCATGAAGCATTTGCGGGGTTTCATCGTTGCCGCCCTGCTCGCGGTGTTTGCGATGGTTGTATGGGCAAACGAGATCGGCATCAGCAATGCTGCTCTGTCACCGGCGGACGACGGCGGCTACATGCTGTCCGCGGATTTCGATTTGACGTTGAGCCGTCGTCTTGACGATGCGCTGAGCGAGGGGGTGCCGCTTTATTTCGCGCTCGACTTCGAATGTTATCGGCCGCGCTGGTACTGGTTCGATGCCACGGTGGCGAAGAAAACGCATCAGGCGCGTTTGTCCTTTCATGCCCTGACGCGCACTTATCGGCTCAGTACCGGCGCCCTGCACCAGACCTTCGCCTCCGCGGAGGAAGCCGTGCGTGCGCTGAGTACGGTGCGCAGCTGGCATGTTTTGGCACCGGGCGATCTGCGACCCAACACCAGCTACGAAGTCGCCGTTCGCATGGCGCTCGACGTCGACCAGTTGCCCAAGCCGTTTCAGGTCAGTGCGCTGACCAACCGTGACTGGACGCTGAGTTCGCGCTGGGAACGTTGGGGGTTTGCCACCGACGCCGACGGGAAGATCGTGCGATGAGATACGTGCTCATCGCCAGCGGCGCCCTCGGGGGCATCCTGCTCTTCCTGCTCGCTGCCGCGAGTGCGGATTCATCGCTGTTTGCCGGGCACTATCCGCTGCTGCTGGTCCTCAACGGCGTCATTGCGGTCGCGCTCGTCGGCCTGGTTATTTATCAGCTGGTCACCTTGCGACGTGCGCTCAAGGCGCGCGTGTTCGGCTCTCGTCTGACCTTGCGGTTTCTGCTCGTTTTCGTGCTGATGGCGGCGTTGCCCGGTGCGCTGGTCTATACCGTCTCAGTCCAGTTCCTCGCCAAGAGCATCGAGTCGTGGTTTGACGTCCGGGTCGACGCGGCGCTGGAGTCCGGCCTCGATCTCGGCCGCACCGTATTGAATAACATGCTCAACGATTTGCGCAGCAAGGCGCGGACGATTTCGCTTGAATTGGGCGATGCACCCGTCCAGCAGCAGGCAAGCATGCTGAATCGCTTGCGCGAACAGACGGGGGTGGAAGATGCGTTGGTCGCGACGACGAGCGGCTTCGTCCTTTCCAGCGCCAGCCGGTTGCCGACGCAACTGGTGCCGGAGGCGCCGCCGATTTCGGTGTTGCGTCAGGTTCGCCAGGGGCGGGATTACGCCGCCATTGAACCTGCGGGCGAGAACGGCCTGTTGATGCGAGTGGTGGTGCCGCTGCCGACCACCGCATGGGTGGAAGACAATCGTCTGCTGCAACTCGTGCAACCGGTGCCGCCGTCGTTGGCCGAAAGCGCGGAGACGGTGCAGGCGGTCTATCGCGACTACAAGGAGTTGTCGCTACTGCGCGTCGGACTCAAGCGCATCTACATCCTCACACTCACGCTTGCCTTGTTGCTGGCGCTGTTCACCGCCATTGCACTTGCGTTCATTCTCAGTCGGCGACTGTCGACGCCGTTGGCGGTGCTCGCGGAAGCAACACAGGATGTGGCGCGCGGCGATTTCACTCGTCGCGCCAAGATCACCAGTCGCGACGAATTGGGCGTGCTGACCAAGTCCTTCAACAGCATGACCGACCAGTTGGGCGAGGCGCGCGCCGCCGCCGAGCGCAATCGCGCGCAGGTCGAGAACGCGAAGGCCTATCTGGAAAACATCCTGGCAACGCTATCGGCGGGAGTGATGACTTTCGACGACACATTCCGCCTGCAGATCGCGAACGCGAGCGCTGAGGCCATCCTCAAGGACGCGCTCGTCCCCGGTCAGCCGCTGTCCGGTTCCGAGGCGTTGGTCGCGCTGGCACAACTCGTGCGCAACAGCTTCGAAACGGCGAACGAGTCATCGTGGCAGCAGGAACTGGAATTGCCGGGCCGCGATCAAGTCCTGCTGGTGCGTGGCTCGCTGTTGCCGCATGCGCTTGGTTATGTCGTCGTATTCGACGATGTCACGCAGTTGATCGCAGCGCAACGCGCGACCGCGTGGGCGGAGGTTGCGCGACGGCTGGCGCACGAAATCAAGAATCCGCTCACGCCCATTCAGTTGTCCGCCGAGCGCTTGCAACACAAGCTGGCCGATAAGCTCGATGCCGCCGATGCCGCCGCGCTGCAACGCGCGACCGGTACCATCGTCGCGCAAGTCGCGGCGATGAAATCGATGGTCGACGAGTTTCGTGACTATTCCCGTCTGCCTGCCCCAACGCTGGCTGCGCTCGACCTCAACCAACTGGTGGGCGATGTGCTTGCTTTATACGAACATGCGTCGAATCGTTTCGTTATCGATCTCGCACACGAGATGCCGCGGGTACGCGGCGACGCCAGCCAGTTGCGCCAGGTTATCCATAATCTGTTGCGAAATGCGGAGGACGCCTTGCATGGTCACGCCGAACCGCGTATTGAAATCCGTACCGAGGTGGTGGGTGATCGCGTGCGGCTGTCGGTGAGAGACAATGGCGGTGGCTTCGCCGAATCGGTCATGAAGCGGGCGTTCGAACCGTACGTGACCACCAAATCGAAAGGTACCGGCCTGGGTCTGGCGATCGTCAAGAAGATCATCGACGAGCACCATGGCACGGTAAGCCTGGAAAACAAGGAGGGCGCAGCGGTGACGATCGCCCTGCCCCGTGCAGCATGAGTTCGCCGGTGAGGGTGAGCGACTGATATGGCAACGATACTTGTAGTCGATGACGAAATCGGCATACGTGAACTGCTGTCCGAAATACTGGCTGACGAAGGACACACCGTATGTCTCGCCGAGAACGCCGCCAGCGCGCGCGAGCAGCGTAATCGCGCGCGGCCGGATCTCGTGCTGCTCGACATCTGGATGCCGGACATCGACGGCATTTCATTGCTTAAGGAGTGGGCCGCAGCGGGTCAGTTGACCATGCCGGTAGTCATGATGTCAGGCCATGCGACGATCGATACCGCGGTCGAGGCCACGCGCATCGGCGCAATGGAGTTTCTCGAAAAGCCGATCGCGATGCAGAAGTTGCTTGCGACAGTCAAGCGCGCGCTGCGTGCATCGGAGCCGCAGACTTATGCGCGATTCGCGCCGCTCAACATCGGTCGCTCGCCGGCGATCACCGATTTACGCAGACGCCTGACGCAATACGCACAGGTCAATACGCCGTTGTTGCTGCGCGGCGAAGCCGGCGCAATGGCTGAACTGTACGCGCGCGCCTTGCATCAACCGGGGATGCCGTTCGTCGTCGCAGGTTCCGCGCTGTCCGAGGCACCGCAGCCGTTGCTCGCCCAGGCGGCCGGCGGCGTGCTGTTCGTCGACGAACTGGGCGCGTTATCCAAAGCGCAGCAGCGCGGTCTGGCTTTTCTCGTGCCGCATGCCGAGCGGCAAAAGGTGCGTCTCGTGTGCTTCACAACCTATGCACACCGCGAGCTCGTGGTCGATTGCGGACTGGACGAAGGGCTGCTGGCGCACGTATCCCAACTCGTGCTCGCCCTGCCGCCGCTGCGGGCACAAGCCGAAGATATCCCGGACCTTGCGACGAGCCTTTTGACGCAACTGATCGAGACGCGTGTGAGCCCGCCGCGCAGTTTTGCGGTTGCGGCGCTGAACGTGCTGCGACAGCACCCGTGGCCGCGCAACATGGAAGAATTGCATCAGGTCGTGCGCAGCGCGGCGCTCACTGCGCTGGATGCGGAAATCAGCGCGGAAGATGTGCAGCATGTTCTACCGCCCCCGCCGCCGCAGGAATCCGTGCCGCTTGCAGCCGGGCTGCTCGACCTGCCGCTGCGCGAAGCGCGCGAAGAATTCGAGCGCACCTACTTCGAACACCACCTCGCGCGCGACGTTTCAATGAGCCGACTGGCCGAGAAGAGCGGCCTGGAACGCACGCACCTTTATCGCAAACTGAAGGCCCTGGGATTGCACGCCGGGAAAAAGGAAGAATAAGGAGCGCGTTTTGAAAATCGTCATCCTCGGCGCCGGACAAGTGGGCTCCACGCTGGCGGAAAGTCTGGCGTCCGAAAAGAACGACATCACGGTCGTCGACGTGGAATCAGGGCGACTGCGCGATCTTCAGGATCGGCTTGATCTGCGTACCGTGATCGGCAGTGCGGCACATCCGGAAACATTGATTGAAGCCGGCATCGAAGACGCCGACATACTGATCGCGGTCACACAATCGGACGAGACGAATCTGGTTGCCTGCCGTATCGCCGCGCAGCTCTACAACGTACCGACCAAGATCGCGCGTATCCGTACTCCGGGTTTTCTCAGTCGGCCGGAACTGCTCGAAGGCGGTGGTTTCAATGTCGACCACGCCATTTGTCCGGAGGCGGTACTCACCGAGTACATCACGCGCTTGATTGAGTTTCCGGAAGCGTTGCAGGTTCTCGATTTCGCCGATGGCCTGCTGACCATGGTCGTGGTGCGTGCCGTCAAGGGTGGCCCGCTGGTCGGGCATCCGCTGAAGGAATTGCGCCATCATGTGCCGAACGTCGACGCGCGCATCGTCGCCATTTTTCGCGGCGACGAAGCCACCATCCCGGACGGCGACACCGTCGTACTGCATGGCGACGAAGTGTTCTTTCTTGCTCCCACCGATCACATCCGTCAGGTGATGCGCGAGTTGCGCAAGATGGACAAACCGGTGAGACGCCTGATGATCGCGGGCGGCGGCAACATTGGTATTCGTCTTGCGCGGGCGCTCGAGAATGACTATCAGGTCAAGCTGATCGAACGCAACAAGCAGCGAACCGAATTCGTCGCTAACGTGTTGAACAAGGTGCTCGTTCTGCAAGGTGATGCGACCGACGAGGAATTGCTCGAGTCGGAAAACATCGATGACATGGATCTCTTCCTTGCGCTGACGAACGATGACGAGAACAACATCATGTCGGCGTTGCTGGCCAAGCGCATGGGTGCGCGCCGTGTCGTGGCGCTGATCAATCGACGCGCTTACGCCGATCTGGTGCAGGGCGGGCAGATCGATATCGCGCTGTCGCCGGCGCAAGCCACCATCGGTAAATTGCTGCAGCACATCCGGCGTGCTGATGTCGTGGCCGTGCACAGCTTGCGCCGCGGCGCGGCCGAAGCGCTCGAACTGGTGGCACACGGCGACGAGCATAGTTGCAAGGTCATCGGCAAACGGATCGAGGAGATTTCGCTGCCGCGCGACGCGACGATCGGGGCGATCGTGCGCAAGCGCGCGGCAGCGCAAAGCGAGCGAGTCGATGTCGCCGCACCGGAACAGTTGTCCGACGTCATCATGGCGCACCACGACACGGTGATTCAGTCGGGCGACCACGTCATCATGTTCGTTGCCAACAAGCGCATGGTGCCCAAGATCGAGAAGCTGTTCCAGGTTGGTTTTAGCTTTATCTGAGCTGATGATCGACGCCACGTTTATCCCAGGCGCGTTCGAGCGCCGCATGCCGCTGCTCAACACGCTCGGCAAGGTCATCATGATTTTCGGCCTGTCGCTGGCGCTGCCCATCGGCATTTCGCATTACCTCAACGATGGCGCCGAACGGGCCTATGACGAGGCGCTGCTGGTCACGGTCCTGATCGGCGCGATATTGTGGTTCTCGACGCGTCGCTATCGCGGCGAACTCGCGACGCGCGACGGCTTTCTGCTCGTCGGATTGGTGTGGACAGCGCTACCCGCGCTGGCGACTTTGCCGTTGCTGTTTTACCTGCCTCAGATGTCGTTCACCGACGCGTACTTCGAGACGGTGTCCGGCCTCACGGCGTCCGGTGCAACGGTAATGGAACAGGTCGACAACCTGCCGCCTTCCATCAACGTGTGGCGCACGCAACTGTGCTGGATGGGCGGCATGGGGATCGTCGTGCTGGCGGTGGCGATTCTGCCGCTGCTCGGCGTCGGCGGTGCGCAACTGTTCAAGGCCGAAATCCCGACGCCGATGAAGGACAACCGCCTGACGCCGCGCATCAACGAGACCGCCAAAGGTTTGTGGATGGTGTACTTCGCCGCCACCATTGCGTGCGTGGCGGCCTATCGGGTGGCGGGTATGACATGGCTCGATGCCATGATGCACGGGTTTTCCACCGTGAGTCTGGGCGGACTTTCGCCGCACGATGCAAGCTTCGGCTACTTCGATTCGCTCGCCATCGAAATCATCTGCATTGTCTTCATGCTATTCGCGAGTCTTAACTTCGCCACCCACTTTCTCGTCTGGCGCCGTCGCTCGTTGCGCGCCTACTGGCGTGATCCAGAGGTCGCCTGGGTACTTGGCGTCATGCTTGGCAGCGCGCTGCTCCTCGCGATTTTTCTTTACGCCCGCAGCTTCTACGAAACCTTCGGCGAAGCATTGCGGTATGCAATGTTCAACGTCGTTTCCGTCGCCAGCACGGCCGGTTTCGCGACGGCCGATTTCAACCAGTGGCCCATCTTCGCGCCGCTGTGGATGTTGTTCTTATCGTCGATCGCCTGTTCGTCCGGCTCGACCGGCGGCGGTATAAAAATGATTCGCGCCCTGGTATTGCAGCGTCAGGCGCTGCGCGAGTTCACCCGCATTCTTCATCCGCGCGCCGAAGTGCCGCTGAAGATCGGCAGTGGGGTCGTCGATAACAAACTGATTTTCGCGGTGCTGGCCTTCATGCTGATCTATGGCAGCGTGATGATCGCGATGACGCTGTTGTTGGCGGCCTCCGGGGTCGATGTCATCACCGCTTTCTCCGCCATCGTTGCGTGTCTGAACAACCTGGGGCCGGGCCTGCATCAGGTCGGACCCAACAGTAACTTCTCGGCATTGACCGATTTCCAGACGTGGGTCTGTACCGTGACCATGCTGCTCGGTCGTCTGGAGCTGTTCACGTTGCTGGTGCTGTTCACGCCGGGATTCTGGCGTAAATGACGGGCCGTTAGAGCGACAGCATCTTGAACGAGCCCAGATAAAACGCGAGATCGACTTCGGCGGATTGCTCGCGCGGGCCGATAAAGGTGATCTGGTAGAGCTTGTCCGAGCCAATCAGTAAGCGGGCAGCGACCAGCATCGGTTTGTCCTGCGCCGTGCCTTCCGCTTGGAATTCCTGCCCGTTCAGTCCCGGCAGGGTCACCGGCTGTTCGATCGATATCCGCCCGTTGATGTTGTGCACCAGACCGTCTCGTGCCGCGGCCAGCAGCACATTGCCGTCCACATCCGCAGGCAGATCGGCATAGCCCACACCGAATGCCATGCCGTTCACTTCAGCGCTCAACATGTGCAGACGCAGCGCGGTGCCGCCGATCTTCACTTCGCGCGTCACTTCATTCGGCTTTGCCGGAAACATCACTGCGAAACCGCCGTCGTTCGAGCGCAGCTCGCGCCAGTCGAGATCGGGATAACAGCCGGTAAGCAACACGGCCGCGAGCAGGCAAAGCAACGCGACACCCGATCGCCTGGCGTTCATGCCGTGCAAATCCGGTCGTTGTTCATCCGTTTTACTTCGCTGCGACGCAGGCGATCTCGATCAGCATGCGGTGGTCGGCGAGTTTCGCTTCGACCGTCGCCCGACAAGGCAGATTGCCGGCGTCGATCCATGCAGACCACACTTCGTTCATCGCTTCGCGATGGCGCATGTCGGTCAGCCAGATATTGGCAGACAGAATCTTTGATTTGTTCGAGCCGGCTTTGGCGAGCAAATCGTCGATCTGCTTCAACACATTCGCGGTCTGGCCTTTGATGTCCAGGCTCACGTCGGTCGGCACCTGGCCGCCGAGGAATACGAAGCCGTTGTACTCGACTGCGTCGCACAGCACTTTGCCGTGCGGATTATGGCGGACGATATTCAATTTTTTTCCTGGATTTGGTTCGTAATTTGTCGAAATCAGAGGCCGAGGCTTGGTGCCAGCCAGTGTTCGGCGGTCGCGATGTCGAAACCCTTGCGGCGCGCATAGTCTTCCAGTTGATCGCGGTCGATGCGGCCGACGTTGAAATACTGCGAAGCCGGGTGCGCGAAGTAATAACCGCTCACTGCGGCCGGCGGCGTCATGGCGTAGCTTTCCGTGATCTGGATTCCGACCGCCGGTGCGTCGAGCAGCGCGAACAGGGTGCCTTTCTCGGTGTGGTCCGGACAGGCGGGGTAACCCGGCGCCGGCCGCACGCCACGATATTTCTCGGCGATCATTTCTTCATTGTTCAATGCTTCGTCCGCCGCGAAACCCCAGAACTCGCGCCGCACGCGCGCATGCAGCAATTCGGCGAATGCTTCGGCCAGCCGGTCCGCAATCGCCTTCACCATAATCGCGTTGTAGTCGTCGTTGGTCGCCTCGAAGCGCTTCACGTGCGCTTCGCAGCCCAAGCCTGCCGTCACCGCAAACATGCCGAGGTAATCGGTTCGCCCGGAGTCCTTCGGTGCGATGTAGTCGGCAAGGGCGTGGTTGGATCGATCGGACGCCTTCTTCGCCTGCTGCCGCAGCGTATGCACGACAGCTTTGACCTTGTTGCGCGACTCGTCGGTATAGATTTCGATGTCGTCGCCGACGCGATTGGCCGGATAGAGGCCGATGACGCCGCTTGCGCGCAGCCACTTCTCTTCAATCACCGTCTTGAGCATGGTCTGCGCATCGTGAAATACGTTGCGCGCCGCCTCGCCCACCACTGCGTCGTCGAGAATTTTCGGATACGAGCCGGTCAGATCCCAGGTCTGGAAGAACGGCGACCAGTCGATGTAGCGTGCGATTTCGGCCAGATCGTAATTCTCGAACGCCATGCGCCCCAGATGTTTGGGTTTGGGCGGGACGTAGTCGGACCAGTCGATCTTCTGCTCATTGGCGCGCGCTTCGGCGAGCGTGACGAGCGGCTGTACCTTCTTGTTGGCGTGCTGCGTGCGGAGTCTTTCGTAATCCGCGCGCACCGATTCAATGTAGCCGTCGCGCAATTCGGGCGAAAGCAGATTGGTGCACACGCCGACCGAGCGCGAGGCGTCCGGCACGTACACCACCGGCCCGCTGTACTTCGGCGCGATTTTTACCGCGGTATGGATGCGCGACGTGGTGGCGCCGCCGATCAGCAACGGCAGCGTGAAGCCCTCGCGTTCCATTTCCTGCGCCACGTGCGCCATCTCTTCCAGGGACGGTGTGATGAGCCCGGACAGTCCGATCGCATCGCATTTCTCGTCACGCGCGACTTGCAGAATCTTCTGCGCCGGCACCATCACGCCGAGGTTGATCACCTCGTAGTTGTTGCACTGGAGCACAACGGCGACGATGTTCTTGCCGATGTCATGCACATCGCCCTTCACCGTCGCGACAACGAGCTTGCCTTTGGTGGAGGTGTCGCCCGACTGGAGCTTTTCCGCCTCGATGAAGGGAATCAGATGCGCGACGGCCTGTTTCATCACGCGCGCGGACTTCACCACTTGCGGCAGGAACATCTTGCCGGCGCCGAACAGATCGCCGACCACGTTCATGCCGTCCATGAGCGGACCTTCGATGACCTGGATGCCGCGGTCGAACTGCTGCCGCGCTTCCTCGGTATCTTCCACGACGAAGGTGGCGATGCCGTGCACCAGCGCATACGTCAAACGTTCTCCGACCGTGCCGCTGCGCCAGGCGAGATCCTCTTCTTTCGGCTTGCCGGTGCTCTTCACCGTTTCGGCGAAGGTCACCAGCCGTTCGGTGGCATCCGGGCGGCGGTTGAAAATGACGTCTTCGACGCGCTCCAGCAAATCCTTCGGAATGTCCGCGTACACGCCGAGTTGTCCGGCGTTGACGATACCCATCGTCATTCCGGCCTGGATGGCGTGATACAGGAAAGCGGTGTGCATCGCTTCGCGCACCGGGTTGTTGCCACGGAACGAGAATGACATGTTGGACACGCCGCCGCTCGTCTTGGCGTAGGGTAGATTGCCGTGGATCCAGCGCGTCGCTTCGATGTAATCGATGCCATAGTTGCTGTGTTCTTCGAGGCCCGTGGCGATGGCAAAGATGTTCGGGTCGAAAATGATGTCTTCGGGCCGCATGCCGACCTGGTTCACCAGGATGTCGTAACAGCGCGCGCAAATCTCCTTGCGACGCTGCAGCGTATCGGCCTGGCCGGTTTCATCGAAGGCCATCACCACTGCGGCGGCGCCATAGCGCCGGGTCAGCTTGGCGTGTTCGATGAACTCCGCCTCGCCTTCCTTCAGCGAGATCGAGTTGACGATGCCCTTGCCCTGCAGACACTTGAGACCTGCTTCGATGACCGACCACTTGGAGCTGTCGATCATTACCGGCACGCGGCAGATATCCGGCTCGGAGGCAATCAGATTGAGGAACGTCACCATGGCCTGCTGCGAGTCCAGCATCGCCTCGTCCATGTTGATGTCGATCACCTGCGCGCCGCTCTCGACCTGCTGGCGTGCGACCGATAGCGCCTCGGCATAGTTGCCTGCCAGGATCAGGCGCGCGAAAGCTTTAGAGCCCGTGACGTTGGTGCGCTCGCCGACGTTGACGAACAACGAATCCGGTCCGATGTTCTGCGGCTCCAGACCCGACAGCCGTAGCCGCTTTTCGATGGTCGGCACCTTGCGCGGCGGAATCGCCGCAACTGCCTGGGCGATCGCCTTGATGTGCGCCGGCGTCGTGCCGCAACAGCCACCGACGATATTGAGAAAGCCGGCTTGGGCGAATTCGAGCAACTGGCTCGAGGTATACACCGGCGTTTCGTCGTAGCCGGTTTCCGACAGCGGATTGGGCAAGCCTGCGTTCGGATAACAGCACAGGTAGGTGTCCGCGACCTTGGAAATCTCTTCGATATACGGGCGCATCAGTTTTGCACCGAGCGCGCAGTTCAGGCCGATGGTGAGCGGCTGCGCATGACTGACCGAGTTCCAGAACGCCTCGGGCGTCTGGCCGGTGAGCGTGCGGCCGGACGCATCCGTGATCGTGCCGCTGATCATGACCGGCAATCGTTGGCCGGCCGCATCGAAATACGACTCGACGGCGAAGATCGCCGCTTTCGCGTTCAGCGTGTCGAAGATCGTTTCGATCATGATCAGATCGACACCGCCATCGACCAGGCCGCGCAGGCTTTCGGTATACGCCGCGACCAGCGTGTCGAAGTTGATATTGCGAAAGCCCGGATCATTCACATCCGGCGAAATCGACGCCGTCTTGCTGGTCGGCCCGAGCACACCGGCGACGAAGCGCGGTTTGTCGGCGGTGCTGAACGCGTCACTTGCCGTTCGCGCGAGTTTGGCCGCCGCAAGGTTCAGCTCGTAGACCAGCGCCTGCATGCCGTAATCGGACATGGAAGGCGCATTGGAGTTGAAGGTGTTGGTCTCGATGATGTCCGACCCGGCTTCGAGATACTGCCGGTGGATGGCATCGATGATGTGCGGCTGGGTCAGCGACAGCAGATCGTTGTTGCCCCGCAGGTCGGAAGGCCAGTCCTTGAACCGCTCGCCGCGGAATTGCGCTTCGCTTAGTTTGTAGGTCTGGATCATCGTCCCCATCGCGCCGTCCAGAATCAGGATGCGGCGTTCGAGGAGCGTGCGTAGTTCTGGAGTGCGATCAGGTTGCATGGGGCCGGCGGAGGGTGAAAGCAAAAAGCCCGCGCTGGCGGGCATCGTTGACGCGTGCCCTGCTGTGATTTGACTTAAGCGAACACGCGACCCAAGGCTAAAGGGTTGATGCGTCAGTGTCAATTTAGGAGCCTTTGGGTTGAAGCCCTGCTATTGAAATGGTTTTTGATCGTGATCAACCGGCTTCCCGGCGCCATAACCATACTTCTCACATGGAATTGTTCATGTCGTTGAGGTATGGAGATCGAATGAAAAAGGCGGCATTGGGAATATGCGTATTGGCGGCGGCGCTAACGGTGGCAATGCCCGTTCAGGCCGAGGAAGAAGGGCCGTTCATGGTCCGTCTGCGTCTGGTGAATATGCAGGTCGATAACGGCAACAGCCCGAACGCGGCGGCGGGCGAGGTGGAGGTGGACGACAAGGTCTTCCCGGAAATCGACTTCTCGTATTTCTTCACTCCCAATCTGGCTGCGGAACTGGTGCTGACCTATCCGCTCAAGCACGATGTAAAACTGGGCGGCACCGATATCGGTAGTATCAAACGCCTGCCGCCGAGCCTGCTGTTGCAGCATCACTTCACGCCGGGCGAGCGTTTTAAACCTTATGTTGGCGCGGGTCTTAACTACACTCATTTTTCCAGCGTCGATCTGGATGTTCCCGGCGCCGATATCGATCGCCGTAGCTTCGGGGTTGCGTTGCAGGCGGGTGTCGATATTCGTCTGGCCAAGCACTGGTATCTCAACTTCGACGTGAAATATATCGACATCGATACCGATGTGAGCGTGAACGGAACAAAACTCACCACGCTGGAAGTGGATCCGATGCTGTACAACATCGGCATCGGCTATCGTTTCCAGGCGCGCG
>DATCWO010000109.1:0-8969 GCA_036566325.1 Burkholderiales bacterium
GAAGCAGTCGCGGTCCTCGACGGCGGCCTGCCAGCCTGGACGGACGCACACCAGCCGCTGACAACCGCTCTCCCCACGGTCAGGCCGACCCGATTCGTGGCCCACCCCCGGCCGATGCACATCGATGTCGAGACGTTGCACGCGAATCTGCAGCGGCCGGAGATATGTATCGTCGACGCGCGCGCACCGGATCGTTTTCGTGGTGAAAACGAAACGCTGGACCCGGTCGGCGGACACATACCGGGCGCGCGGAATCGCTTCTTCCGCAACAATCTCGATGCGCATGGACGATTCAAGTCGGCCGAGGCACTGGACCGCGAATGGCGAACGGCGCTAGGCTCGATCACATCCGCTCAAGTCGTGCATCAATGCGGTTCGGGTGTAACGGCCTGCCACAATGCGTTGGCGATGGAGATTGCCGGGCTGTATGGAAGTCGGCTCTATCCGGGTTCTTGGAGCGAGTGGTGCGCGGATGCGAATCGGCCGGTCGCCACCGGCGACGCAACATGACATGCTGCTTCAAGACGACGATATTCGCTCGATAAAGAGTCAGGAAAATTGCTTGCCGATCTGGTCCTCTATGTGCACTTTGCGTTTGTCGCCTTCGTGGTGGCGGGCGCGCTCTGCGTCGTGCTGGGCAAAATCCTGCGTTGGGAGTGGACGCGCAATGCGCGCTTTCGTTTTGCGCACCTGGCCGCCATTCTGTTCGTTGCCGCCGAAGCCCTGCTCGGCATCGCCTGTCCGTTGACGACATGGGAAAACCGCTTGCGCGGCGACTCGCCCGATGGCGCCGGTTTCATCGCGTACTGGCTGCGCGAATTTCTTTATTACGATTTTCCCGCCTGGGCATTCACCACGCTGTATCTGGCTTTCGCCGTTTTCGTCGCACTGTTGTATTGGTGGTCACCGCCCCACTTGCAATCACGCCGCGTTACCGGGCCGCATTGAGGAAACATTCATGCGCGTGCTGGTAATCGATGATGCGGTGGAAGCGCTGGTGTGGGTAGAGCGCGCCTTGCGCCAAAGCATGCCGGAGGCAGCCGTGATTCTGTGGAATCCCGAGCGGCAAGGTCGGCCGCACGCCGATTTCGACTGGAATCGCTACGACATGCTGCTGCTCGGCGAAACGCCCTATCCGGACGAGGACGCGCTGATGTGGCTGAGCGCGTTTCACGATCGCCCCGGCTTTCCGCCGACCATCGTGCTGGCCGAACAGGCAGGCGAAGACTTTGCTGTGCGCGTTATTCGCGCCGGCGCCTTCGATTTTCTGCGCAAGAACGAAGTCACGCCGATCAAGCTTGCGATGGCATTGAAAGAGTCGCTGCTCGAATCGAAGCAGAGCGCGCACGCGCCGGTCGAACACAGCAAACCCCGCACGCTGCGCCCCGAACTCATCGGCGAAGCGATCGGCGCCGAAATCGAGATACCGGGCTACCGCATTCTGCGACGTATCGGCGAAGGCGGCATGTCGAAGGTCTATCTCGCCTCACGCATTTACGACGAGCAGCAGCTCGTGCTCAAGGTGCTCGATCCGCGCATCCGGCGCGATCCGCAATGGCGCGCGCGACTCGAACGCGAGTACCGCATCATTCAACGCATCCGCAACGAGCACGTCGCGGTGGTGTACGACCAGGGTTTCGACGGCGAGCAGAGCTTTATTGCCATGGAATATTTCCCCGGCGGCGACTTGCAGCAGCGCATCCAGGCGGGGATGAGTTCCATGGCGGCGCTGAAAACGCTGATGCAGATTGCCAAGGCACTGGATGCGGTGCACGCGGCCGATATCGTTCATCGCGATCTCAAGCCGCAGAACATCATGTTTCGCGCCAACAACCGGCTGGCCATTCTCGATTTTGGTCTTGCCCGCGAACTTGACGCCACCTCGACGCTGACGCAGAAGGGCGTGGTAATGGCGACGCCGCTCTACATGAGTCCGGAACAATGCATGGGTCGCCCGCACGATCCGCGCGGCGACCTGTACAGCGTCGGCGTGATCCTCTATGAAATGCTGACTGGAGAGCACATGTATGTCGGACAGAATGCGACCCAGCTGGCCTATCAGCACGTGCAGGGACCGATTCCGCAATTGCCCGGCCGCCTGACCGGTTATCAGCCGCTGCTGGAGCGCCTGGTGGCCAAGGATCCGGCGCAACGATTCCAGACCGCGCGCGAGCTTTACAACTTCATCGCGCACTGAGATAAAGTCTCCGGCGGATTTTTGATTTGATGGAGTCAGCCTTCCCAAAAATCAGCGAGACTCCGATTCGTTCGAAGATCTGATTAGTGCCTTCCCCAACCCTCCTCCTGAGCCGCCATGGAATCGCAGTATCTTGATTTGATGCGTCATGTGCTTGAACACGGGCAGCGCAAGACCGACCGCACCGGCACCGGCACGCTATCGGTGTTCGGCTGGCAGATGCGCTTCGACTTGCGCGACAGCTTTCCCCTGCTCACCACCAAGAAGCTGCATCTGAAATCGATCGTGTATGAACTGCTGTGGTTTCTGCGCGGCGATACCAATGTGCGCTGGCTGCAGGAACATGGTGTGTCGATCTGGGACGAATGGGCCGATGCCGATGGCGAACTGGGCCCCGTCTACGGCCATCAGTGGCGCCACTGGCCTGGTCGCGGCGGCAAGGAAATCGATCAGATCGCCGCGCTTGTGGCGTCCCTGCGCAGCAATCCGGATTCGCGCCGCCATATCGTGACGGCATGGAACCCGGCCGACGTGGAACGCATGGCGCTGCCGCCTTGTCACGCCCTGTTCCAGTTCTATGTCGCCGACGGCCGGCTGTCGTGCCAGCTCTACCAGCGCAGCGCCGACATCTTTCTCGGCGTGCCGTTCAACATCGCCTCCTACGCGCTGTTGACCTTGATGCTGGCACAGGTCTGCGGCCTGAAGCCGGGCGACTTCGTCCACACTTTCGGCGACGCGCACCTGTATCTCAATCATCAGGATCAGGCCCGCGAGCAATTGGCGCGCACACCCCGCCCCTTTCCCCGCATGCGCCTCAATCCCGAGGTGCACGATCTGCTCGAATTTCGTTACGAAGATTTCAGTCTGGAAGGCTACGAGCCCTATCCTGGCATCAAGGCGCCGATCGCCGTCTGAAGCGCGCGGCACGCCCGCTCGCGCAGAGCTAAGGCGTTGTTTTTGTTTTGCTCGCGTCCGCATGACGGTGTGCGCCCGCGTTCTTGTCCTGGGCGGTAAATCCTGCCGATACGGGAAAAAATGAGCATCCTGAAACGGGCGTAACGCTCCGGAATGGCCCCAAAAAAAAGCCCGCCGGGAGGTGGCGGGCTTAAAACGGAGAGCTCAGAAGCTGCTTGCTCGGGGAGAGAGCTCTCGGAGGAAGCTACGAGAAGAACTCGCTGCTGCTCAACGTTCCTTTATGCAACGACTATGCCATCGGCAGTCGCGCACCCGCCGCGCACGGCAAAACCGGCTCGCGCGCGTGTTGATCAAGCCCACAAACGGAGTGTGGGATTTACTTGCGTGGTGAGCAGTAATCGAAGCCGTCGTTCCAGCCCAGCGCGTATTGGTCGCCGGTTTTTGGCTTGACTGAATTCCGCGCGCGAGCGGCATTGCATCCGTCCTTGAAGCCACGCTGGAATTCCGGTGGATAGCCGGAGAGATTGAGCGATTGCGTTACCGTCCCCGGGTCTCGCGCCCCCGGACGGACGTCCTCCGTGGCACAACCGGTCGCCAGCGCGCCCGCGATGACGAGCGCCACCAGTGCTTTGCCCCTCGACATGCCGGTCGCCGCCATCAATGCTCAACCCGTGACGCCGGCTGCGACTTCGGCACCTTGAACATGCCGGGCTGCAATTGATGCCGGTCGAGCAGTTTGTAGAACTCGGTGCGATTGCGTTGCGCCAGCTTGGCCGCCTGCGTCACGTTGCCGCTCGTGATGCGCAGGATGCGGATCAGGTAATCGCGTTCGAAAGCGCGCTTGGCTTCGTCCAGGGGCGTCAGCCCGGACGGCTCGTTGCGCAGCGCGCTCTGTACCAGCGTGGCCGGGATGAGCGGCGACGTCGCCAGCGCAACCGATTGCTCCACCACATTGTGCAACTGACGCACATTGCCGGGCCAAGGCGCGGAAATCAGTACTTCCAGCGCATCGGGCGCGAAGGTGCGCACCTCCTTGCCGTAGCGCGCCGCCACCTCGGTGAGGAAGTGTTTGGCCAGCGGCGCGATATCCTCGCGCCGTTGCGCCAAGGTCGGAATGACGAGCGACACCACGTTCAGCCGGTAGTAGAGATCCTCGCGAAACTCGCCCGACTTCACCCGCTCTTCCAGGTCGCGGTGAGTGGCGGAAATGATCCGCACGTCGATGCTGACCGGTTGGGCCGAGCCGACCGGGCGCACCTCGCGCTCCTGCAGCGCGCGCAGCAATTTCGCCTGCAGTGCACTCGGCATGTCGCCGATCTCGTCGAGAAACACGGTGCCGCCTTCGGCCGATTGAAACAGTCCCTTGTGGTCATACACCGCACCGGTGAACGAACCCTTGCGGTGGCCGAACAATTCCGACTCCAGCAGGTTTTCCGGAATGGCCGCGCAGTTCACCGCGACGAACGGCGCGTCGGCGCGTTTGCTCGCCTTATGGATCGCCCGCGCAAGCAACTCCTTGCCAGTGCCGCTGGCGCCACTGATCAGCACGCTTGCATCCGACTGCGCAACCAGACGCGCCTGGCGCAGCAAACCTTCCATTTGCGGACTTGCAGTAATGAGTTCCGAGCGCCACGGCTCGTCGCCATGCGCACCCGCCGCCGACGTGCGGATCGCCTGTGCGACCTGATCGAGCAGCAACTTGCCGTCGAAAGGTTTGGGCATGAAGCCGAACACCCCGCGTTTGGTCGCCTCGACTGCGTCGGGGATCGTGCCGTGGGCGGTGAGGATGATGACCGGCAAAGTCGGCGTCTGGCGTTGCACCGCCTCAAACAGGGCAAGGCCGTCCATGCCGCCCATTTTCAAATCGGTGACCACCACATCGGGCCGGTTCACAGCCAGCGATGCGAGCGCCTGCTCACCGCTCGTTGCCGCCTGCACACCGTAGCCGGCGGCGGACAGGCGCATGGTGAGCAGTTTCAGAATATCGGTATCGTCATCGACGACCAGTACGTTTCGACGGTTCATGGCTTCCTCGGTTGCGACTCCAGGCCGCGGTCGATTATCGAACGCTCGACGGCCCGCAAGGCCTCGAGCTGGTCTTTCAATTGATCTGCGCGACGCTGACTGCGCATGCGCTCGATCAGGTCCGCATGCAACAGCGCCGCGAATTGCCGCAGAACGCCATGGTTCTGCGCATTGCCCTGCGAAGAGTTTGCATAGGGTTCGAGCAGCGCCACGGCGCGGGCGTCGTCCTGTACCGCAACGCCTGGCAGCGACAGCAGCAAGCCCAGGCGCACACGCGCATAGGCACTCTTGTCGCGGGTGTAAGCCTGATTTGCCGTCGTGTATTCGCGCTTCTGTTCATCCGCGCTCATGTGCGCCACCCGTTGTGCGTAAATGACCAGCTCGGTGAGCTGGCGCATATCCTCGGGGGCCGGCACTTCGACCACCATCGGTACCGCGATTTCCTTTTCCGGCGGAGGCGACGAGTGAATCGCTTCCGCCCCATTCGGCGCATTCACACAGCCGGCCAGCAGCGCAGCCAGAGCCAGCGCCCAGAGCGCGGTTCGTCTATGCATGCTGCACGCCCGAATCGAGCGGTAGCCACACGCGAAAATGCGCACCGCCACGCTCGCCCTCCATGACCTCCACCGTGCCGTGATGCGCGGAAATGAACTCACGCGCAATGGACAGGCCCAAACCGCTCCCTTTGACTCGCGCACTTTGTTTGCGCTCCCCCTGGAAAAACCAGTCGAAAATTTTTGTTCGATCGCCGGCCGGCACACCCGGTCCCCGGTCGATGACATCCACTTGCACACCCTGCGCCACCGGTTCGACCACCACCCGCACGATGCCACCGTCAGGTGAAAATTTCAGCGCATTCGAAAGCAGGTTGTCGAGCACGACGCGCAGCTTGTCGGCATCGCCAAGGAGCGGCGACGGACGCGCCCGCAGCGTAATGACCACGTCCCTGCGCGCGCCGGCCAGACGATGACTCTCGATCACCGCCGCGGCGATTTCGGCGAGGTCCACCCGGCGCAGTTCGAGGTTCAGCACACTGGCAAGCGCGCGCTGATAATTCAGCAGGTCTTCGATCATCTGCTGCAGCAGCGCACTATTGTTCTGCATCAGCCCCACGACATCGTGCTGCTGCGCGGTAAGCGGCCCCGCAGTGCCGTCAGCCAGCAATTCGGCGCCCTCCCGCAGGACCGTCAAGGGCGTCTTTAGTTCATGCGAAACATGGCGGAGGAACATGGCCTTCTGCTCTTCGATTTCGATCAGCCGATGACGCAGCCAATCCAGCCGCTCGCCCAGGTACTGCAGATCGGCCGGCCCGGTCAGTTGGATGCGAGTGCTCAATTCGCCGCTGCCCAGCTGCCGGATGCCGCGTTCCAGCTGGCCGATCGGACGGGAAATCAGGAACGCGAACAGTGCCGCGATCAGCAGCCCCAGCGGAAACGCGGCCAGCAGTTGCAGCAGCAGGGATTTTTGCGCAGCCTCGGCGGACACGCGCATTTTTTCGATCTCGCGATCGATCAACTGATTGCTGTCGTTCGCCATGCCGCGCGCCAGCGCGGACAACTCCACATAACCCTCGATCAGCGCCAACCGCTCATCGGACTGCGCCGGGGCCTTGATCAGTATCTCGTAGAACGCCTCTTCCTCATCGACCGCATGCTTCAAGTCGCGCAATTGCTGTTCGTCCAGCGGCAGCAGGGAAAGCTCGCTGGTCGTGCGCTTGAAGTTGGTGCGGACCTTGACATAGTCGTCCAGCAGACCCGCGTCGCCCAGAATCAGATACTGACGAACGACGCGCTCCATCGACAGCACCTGCTCCATCAACTGCCGGGAACTGCGCGCTGCCTGCACCGCCTGGTCGACGGCCGCCTCGCTTTGATTGGCAAGACGCTGCACCGAAATCGCCGCGTTGATCAGGGCCACCACCAGCGGCAGGGAAACGACGACGAAGCCGATGACCAGCAGCTTGAGCACCGACCTGGGGTAATAGAAATTCGCGAGCTTCAAGCGCCGGAAAGCAAGGTCATGAGGGACGGGTGGCTATAATGCGAGCACCGATCATACAAGCGGCATGCCGATTGCGGGGAACAATACCGCGATCGTCGTCGCAACCCGACAATGTCCATCATTTCACTGCTGGTTGCCGTTGCCGACAATGGCGTCATCGGCCGCGATAATCAGTTGCCCTGGCACCTTCCCGCCGATCTCAAGCGCTTCAAGCGACTTTCCGTCGGCAAACCGATCGTCATGGGTCGCAAGACCTGGGATTCGCTCGGCCGGCCGCTGCCCGACCGCCGCAACATCGTCGTGACCCGCAATCCCGATTTTCAGGCGCCAGGCGCCGAGGTCGTCACTTCACTAGACGACGCGATCAAACGCGCCGGCGACGCCGAAGAGATCGTGGTGATCGGCGGCGGAGAGATTTTCAAACTATCCCTTCCGATCGCCGACCGCATCTACTACACGCATGTGCGCGCCAACGTTGAAGGCGATGCCTATTTCCCCGACATCGACTGGAACCAGTGGCAAGCGGTGTATCGCGAAACAGGGCAAGGCGGCGACCTACCGTTCGAGTACGTCGATTACAACCGCGTGCGCGCTTGAGAAGCGTTCAGCTTTTCCCGTTCGCGCCGCGCACGCAATCGACGTAATAGCGAATACGACCGCCCACGTCTTCTTCCACCAGACCATGGATATCGGTCTGGAAGCCCGGAAACTTCTCGTTGAAGTCGCGCGCGAATTGCAGATAACGCACGATGGTCTTGTTGAAGCGTTCGCCCGGAATCAGCAGCGGAATGCCGGGCGGATAAGGCGTCAGCAACACCCCCGTGACACGGCCTTCGAGCTGATCGATTTCAACGCGATCCACCTCGCGATGTGCAATGCAGGCGAACGCATCCGACGGTTTCATCGCCGGCTGCATATCGGAAAGGTACATTTCCGTCGTCAAACGAGCCACATCATTGGCCTTGTACATGCCATGAATCTGGTCGCACAACTCCTTCAGGCCGACGCGTTCATAACGCGAATGCTTGGCCACGAACTCGGGTAGCACGCGCCACATCGGCGCATTCCGGTCGTAATCGTCCTTGAACTGCTGCAGCGCCGTGACGAGCGTGTTCCAGCGGCCCTTGGTGATGCCGATAGTGAACATGATGAAGAACGAATAGAGACCCGCCTTCTCCACGATCACACCGTGCTCGGCCAGATACTTGGTCACGATCGAAGCCGGAATGCCGCTGGTGGCGAACTTGCCCGACACATCGAGGCCGGGGGTGATGATCGTCGCCTTGATGGGGTCGAGCATGTTGAAGCCGGTGACCAGATTGCCGAAGCCATGCCACTTCTCGTTGGCCTTGAGCACCCAGTCGTCGCGCATGCCGATACCGTCGGACGAAATGTTTTCCGGCCCCCAGACCTTGAACCACCAGTCCTTGCCGAACTCGCGGTCGACCTTGCGCATGGCGCGACGGAATTCGATCGCCTCCAGCAGCGATTCTTCCACCAGCGCGGTGCCGCCGGGCGACTCCATCATCGCGGCCGCCACATCGCACGAAGCGATGATCGAATACTGCGGCGAGGTGGAGGTGTGCATCAGATAGGCTTCGTTGAACAAGTGCTTGTTCAGTTTGCGCGTCTGCGACTCCTGCACCAGGATCTGCGAGGCCTGCGACAGGCCCGCAAGCAGCTTGTGCACCGACTGCGTGGAGAAAATCAGCGGCTCCTGCGGCCGCGGACGGTCGCGCCCGATGGCGTGCATATGGCCATAGAAATTATGGAAGGCCGCGTGCGGCAGCCATGCTTCATCGAAATGCAGCGTATCGATGTAGTTGCCGAG
>DATCWO010000126.1:0-3312 GCA_036566325.1 Burkholderiales bacterium
GCCCTGAGTTCGGGAATGCCGGAAGTCATCCTCACCGCCAACGTGGGTTGCCAGAACCATCTGACGACCGAAGACGGCATCCCCATCAAGCACTGGATCGTCGATCTGGACGAGCGTCTTTCGGCACGTTGAGCAGCGCGCGCCTGTCGGCGCGGTTTCCGTTCCCGCCCCGTTGCGGGCATCGCGGTTCCCACATACTCTTGCGCCATCTTGACCCTTCAGGGAGCGCTTCATGTCATTCACTCGTGTAGTCATGTTGGCGTCCGCGTTGGCCTTGTCGCCGGCCGCGCTGGCGGATGCGCCGCAAATGCGGCCTGGGCTGTGGGAATTCTCCATGTCCGGCATGCCGATGAAGCAGTCCATTTGCATTACGCCGGACATGGCGAAGGACGTCACCAGGCTGGGCAAGGACGACAAGGTGCCGAACAGCGATTGCAAGTCCTCAGCGCCGAAAGTGTCGGGAAAAACTACGACCTTCGATATTTCCTGCACGAAGCCGAGCAAGATGAACACCAAAATGACCCTGACCTCGCGCGATCCCGGCAACTTCACCATGGCGCAGGATTACGATATGGAGATGAACGGTCAGCGCCAGAAGGGTTCGATGACCATGACCTATAAACGCATTGGCGATTGCCAGAAATAAGCGCCACGCAATGGCGGATGGCCGGCGCCGTGCGCGGGCCTCTCCTCCTCTCGTGAAACTCCCATGAGCGTGCAGTTGCCGCCTGCGGCGCAAAAAACGATCGCATGGCATGCGCTGCTGTGGCGCTGGTTCGATCGCAACATCCTCGAACTCGGGCGGCAGATGCGCTGGTCCTATCTGCCGCCGCTGATGGTCTATATGGCAGCGGGCGTGTCGGGCCTCACCGGCATCGTCGGCACGTTCTTCGTCAAGGAATATCTCGGGCTATCGGCCGCATTTCTGGCGGCGCTCGGGTTCTGGGCCGGACTGCCCTGGGCGCTCAAGATGCCGCTCGGACACCTGGTCGATCTGATCTGGCGCTGGAAGTCCTATCTCGTTTTTCTCGGCGCCGGTTTGATCGCCGCCAGCCTGCTGATCATGATCGGTCTCATCGGCGATCGCGATGCCATGGCCGCGGTCATGAAGATCGAAGCGTGGTTCGTACTTTCGACTTTGCTTGCTCCGGTGGGCTACGTCATTCAGGACGTGGTCGCCGATGCCATGACAGTCGAGGCGGTGCCGCGCGTCAACGCCGACGGTACGCTTGTTGCCGACCACGCGCGCAAGGCCATGCACGTCACCATGCAGACGCTCGGGCGCGTAGCGATCATCGGGGGCACGGTGCTGGTCGCGCTGGCCAACGTCTATCTGTTTCGCGATGCGGCGGCGATGCCCGAAGCGCAAAAGGTCGCGACCTATACCGAGATCTACACGCTGGCACTTCTCATCCCGCTCATTTCCGTGGGGGGAATTCTGCTCGCGCATTGGGTGAAGCGACGTCAACTGCGCCAGTTGCGTGCCCATGGCCTGTCTGAAGCCGACGCCGCGAAATTGTTGCACCCGCATGTCGAGCGCCCAAAGGTGAACTGGTGGATTCTCGGCGGCGGCTTTGGCTTCGCCGCGTTTTCGTTGCTGGTGGGACTGGGCGATTTCCCCTTGCGCGAAGAAATTGTCTTCGTGACGTCGATGGCGATCATCATCTTCATGATCGTCAAGCTGGTGCGCGAGCTCGATCCGCAGGCGCGCAATGTGTTGGTCGGCACGGCCATTGTCATTTTCATCTATCGCGCCACGCCGTCCACCGGCGACGGTTCGACGTGGTGGATGATCGACGTGCTGGGCTTCGATCAGCAGTTCATCTCCGTGCTGTCGTTGATCGCGAGCGGCCTCACACTGTTCGGCATGTTTCTGTTTCGCCGCTTCATGGCTGACAACTCCATCGCCTATGTGGTCGGGGTTCTCACCATCGTCGGCACGATATTGTCGTTGCCGACGCTGGGCATGTATTACGGCATCCACGAATGGACGGCGGCGCATACCAACGGCGTGGTCGATGCGCGCTTCATCGCATTGGTCGATACCGCGCTGTCCTCGCCGCTCGGCCAGATTGCCATGATCCCCATGCTTGCCTGGATCGCCAACTCCGCGCCGGAAAATCTCAAAGCGACGTTCTTCGCCGTCATGGCGTCGTTCACCAATCTCGCGCTCGCTGCGTCGCAGCTTTTCACCAAATACCTGAACGAGATCTGGATCGTGCAGCGTGCGGTGATCGAGCCGCAAACAGGCGCCGTGCAGGCGGCGGCCGACTACAGTCAGCTCGGAGAACTGCTGATTGCGGTCATCGCCATCGGCTTCATCGTGCCGATGGCCACGATCGGCATCATCAAACTGACACGATTCAAAAGCGCTTAATAGCGCCTAACAAATTCGTTGACCACCAAGGCACAAGACCTGTTTGGCAGCGCCGGCCTTGGTGCGGTCGGAGTAATCGACAGTATGCAAAGTTTGACGTTTACAAGCTGTTCTTGGTGTCCTCGTGCCTTGGTGGTTCAAGGTTTTTCCCGCTTATGACTACTTCACGTTCCGAACTGCGACACATCCTGCGCTTTCTTGCGCCCTACAAAGCCCGCATCGCGGCGGCGCTTGTTGCGCTCGTCGTTGCCGCGGGCGCGGTGCTGGTGCTGGGGCAGGGCCTGCGCTTCGTCATCGATGCCGGATTCGGTAATGGCAGCCAACGACAGCTGAACCTTGCGCTGATCGGCATGGTATCGATTGCCGCCGTGATGGCGGTGGCGAGCTACACGCGCTTCTATCTGATGATGAGTACGGGCGAACGCGTGATCACCGATATTCGTCGCGCAGTGTTCAGCCATATCCTCACCTTGTCGCCGAGTTTCTACGAAGGCACGCGCACGGGCGAAATCATTTCGCGTCTGACCAACGACGTGACGCTGGTGCAATCGGTGATCGGCTCGGGTTTCTCGATGTTCCTGCGCAACGCGCTGATGATGATCGGCGCCATGATTCTGCTGATCGTCACCAGCCCGAAGCTCGCGGCGTTGATCGTGATCGGCGTGCCGCTGACGCTGGTGCCAATTCTGGTGCTCGGTAAACGCGTGCGACGCATGTCGCGCCACACCCAGGATCGCATTGCCGATGTGTCGGCCTATATCGACGAAGCGGTGCACGAGGTGCGCACCGTACAAGCCTATGCGCATGAGGATATCGATCGCCTGCACTTCGGCGAACGTGCGGAAGCCGCGTACGAATCGGCCGTGGCGCGCATTCGCGATCGCGGCTTGCTGTTTTCCTCGGTGCTGCTGATTGCTTTCTGCGCCATCGGTGTC
>DATCWO010000135.1:0-3014 GCA_036566325.1 Burkholderiales bacterium
TCTCAAGAAAGCGGTGGGGTGGCTGATGGGGCTCGAACCCACGACAACCGGAATCACAATCCGGGACTCTACCAACTGAGCTACAGCCACCATTGAACTGCTGTTTGGCGCGCCCGACAGGGATCGAACCTGTAACCCCCAGCTTAGAAGGCTGGTGCTCTATCCAATTGAGCTACGGGCACTTCCGTCGGATACTGCCATCGTTCGCGCGTTGACGCAGACGATTTCAAACTCTTGGTCGGGGTGGAGAGATTTGAACTCCCGACATCCTGGTCCCAAACCAGGCGCGCTACCAGGCTACGCTACACCCCGAAGGGCCGCTAGTGTACGGTTTGCCCGCTGCGTGGTCAATCCAAACGACTGTTTTTGTAGCGCCTTATAGCAGCTGTTTGCGCTCAAGCAAAAACACGTATTCATCGCCGGCACTGACCTCCAACCAGGTGAAAGGCAGATGCGGAAAAGCGCGCTCGAGTTGCCCGCGGTTGTGGCCGATTTCGACCACCAGCAAGCCGTTGTCGGTGAGGTGATGCTTGGCTTCGCGCAGGATCGTGCGTGTGGCGTCGAGGCCGTCGCGGCCCGAGGCGAGCGCCATGGCGGGCTCGTGCCGATATTCGTCCGGTAAGGCCTTCATGCTCGGGGCATCGACGTAGGGCGGATTCGAGATGATCAGGTCGTACTGCTTGCGCGGCAGACTGCGAAACAGATCAGAGCGAATGGGTTTCACGCGATCCTGCAGGTCGTAATCGGCGATGTTGCGCTGCGCGACAGCCAGCGCGTCGTCGGACAGATCGACGGCATCCACCTTTGCATTCGGGAAAGTCAGGGCGGCAAGTATCGCGAGGCAGCCCGACCCGGTGCACATGTCCAGCACTGCGGCAACCTTGTTCGCATCGACGATCCACGGCGCGAATTCTTCGGCCAGCAGTTCGGCAATGAAGGAGCGCGGCACGATGACCCGCTCATCGACATAAAAGCGTTGCTCGCCCAACCACGCCTCGTGAATGAGGTAGGCCGCAGGGACGCGTTTTTCGATGCGCTGCGCGACCAGCTGTTCGAAGCGTTCAGCGCGTTCCGGTGCCGGCACTTGATCCAGCCGGGAATCGAGCGCATCGATCGGTGCGGCGAGTGCGTGCAGCATCAGCCAGGCCGCTTCGTCGTACGCGTTGTGTGTGCCATGGCCGTAGAACAGGCCGGCGCGCTCGAAGCGCGTTGCGGCGTCTTCGATCCGTTGCGCGACGGTGCCGCTCGATCGATCAGCGTTCTTCTTGGCCAAGCAGATTCTCGAGGGTGCGCAGATAGATTTGGTGCAGCGGTTCGATGTCGGCGATTGCCACGTGCTCGTTGAGCTTGTGGATCGACTGGTTGATCGGCCCGAACTCGATGACCTGCGGACAAATGGAAGCGATGAAGCGGCCGTCCGAGGTGCCGCCCGTCGTCGAAATTTCTGGGGCGAGGCCGGTGATGTCCTGGATCGCTTCGGATACTGCGTTGACCAGGGTTGCGCGCTGGGTGAGGAAAGGCTTGCCCGAGAGCGACCATTCCAGATCGTATTGCAGCCCGTGCGCATCGAGGACCGCATGCACGCGATCCTTCAATTGATCGGCCGTGCACTCGGTGGAGAAGCGGAAATTGAACAGCACCTCCAGCGTGCCGGGAATGATGTTGTTCGCGCCGGTGCCGGCGTGGATGTTCGAAATCTGAAAGCTCGTCGGCGGGAAATCTTCATTGCCGCGATCCCATTCAATCGCAGCGAGTTCTGTCAGCGCGGGCAGCGCGGCATGAATCGGATTGCGCGCCAGATGCGGGTAGGCGATGTGGCCCTGCACGCCGCGCACGCGTAGCGTGCCGGAGAGAGAGCCACGCCGACCGTTCTTGATCATGTCGCCGAGCTCCGTGCCGGAAGTGGGCTCGCCGACGATGCAGAACTCGATGCGCTCGCCTCGATTGCGCAGCATCTCCACGACCTTCACCGTGCCGTCGGTGGCGACGCCTTCCTCATCGGAGGTGATCAATAACGCGATGGAGCCCTGGTGTTCCGGGTTGGCCGTCACGAAAGCCTCGATTGCCGTCACGAACGCGGCGATCGACGTCTTCATGTCGGCGGCGCCGCGCCCGTATAGCCGGCCATCACGCTCGGTCGGCGTGAACGGATCGGAGTGCCACTGATCGAGCGGTCCGGTGGGAACGACGTCCGTGTGGCCGGCGAAGCAGACGAGCGGAGCTTTGGTGCCGCGCCGCGCCCAGAGATTGCTCACACCGTTGCTTAGCAGGAATTCGCAATCGAAACCGAGCGGACGGAGACGTTCGACAAGCAGGTCCTGGCACCCGGCGTCATCGGGCGTGACGGAGCGGCACGCAATCAGTGCGCGCGTCAGTTCAAGCGTTTCGTTCATTTGAATGTGTCTTGATAGCGCTGCGGGTCGAAGCCGACCAGCAGTGTAGCGCCAACTTCGACGACGGGGCGCTTGATGACCGAGGGCTGTTCGCGCATGAGCGCGTTTGCCGTAGTGGAGGAGGTGATGGACGCCTTGCGCGCTTCATCCAGCTTGCGCCAGGTGGTGCCGCTGCGATTGAGCAGTTGCTGCCAATCCGCTTTCTTGAACCAGGCGTCGAGACGCGCTGCGTCGATGCCGAGCTTCTTGTAGTCGTGGAATTCGTAATCGATGCCTTGTGCGGCGAGCCAGGCGCGCGCCTTTTTCACGGTGTCGCAGTTCGGAATGCCGTAGAGCTTTGGAACGGTTTTCATGGGGCGTGATTGTATGCGAGCCGTTCAGGGTTCGGTCGCTCGCTGCGCCCGCGTTCACCACGAACGGGTGGCCGTTTACTCGTTACCGAGCTTGAGTTTGAATTCGCTGAACGACGCACCGCTGGGGAGGATTTCGACCGGTTGCGAGAGGGAAGGCGCGAGCTGGACTTTGGGCTTCGCGCTTTGGGCTTCGCTGTTGTTCATCAACCACATCAGGTTGTTGGACGAATCGGCATTGGTCAGCGCTTCGTCCTGCGAAATCACGCCG
>DATCWO010000188.1:0-2898 GCA_036566325.1 Burkholderiales bacterium
ACGTCAACTACGACAAGAGCAAGCTGCGCGTTTCGGTGACCATTTTCGGTCGCGCCACGCCGGTCGAACTCGATTTCGGGCAGGTAGAAAAAGCATAAAACAACGGCGACGGATGGTCGCGAGCGCGCGTAACTGTACGAGCGAGGGCAAAGCAAAACAGGGTGATATCGCTGATCGCAAGCGATAACGCAGGCCGGTAAAGGCCGGACGGAGAGGGTCGGTAGAAGTCCCTCTTTGAGTAAGGTTTGAAGTTTTTACGGCGATCGGCTTGCCAGGCCGATCGCTTGACCGGGGAGTCCGAGGTTGTCGGACGTTTGCACCCACCTATAGGAGCATCACCGTGGCAAAGAAAATCATCGGCTATATCAAGCTGCAAGTGCCGGCGGGTAAGGCGAACCCCAGCCCGCCTATCGGCCCCGCACTCGGTCAGCGCGGTCTGAACATCATGGAGTTCTGCAAGGCCTTCAATGCCCAAACCCAGGGCGTCGAACCGGGCCTGCCGATTCCGGTGGTGATTACCGCCTTCGCGGACAAGAGCTTCACCTTCGTGATGAAGACGCCGCCCGCGACCATTCTGATCAAGAAAGCCGCCGGCATTACCAAGGGCAGCCCCAAACCCAATACCGACAAAGTCGGCAAGATCACACGCGCACAGGCGGAAGAAATCGCCAAGGCGAAAATGCCTGACCTCACCGCAGCCGACATGGATGCCGCCGTGCGGACCATCGCAGGCAGCGCACGCAGTATCGGTATCACGGTGGAGGGCGTCTAAATGGCCAAACTCAGCAAACGTCAGCAGGCGCTTACCGGCGTGGTAGAGCGCAACAAACCGTATTCGGTGCTGGAAGCCCTTGATCTCGCGAAAAAAACGGCGACCGCCAAGTTCGACGAATCGATCGACATCGCGGTGAACCTCGGTATTGATGCGAAGAAATCGGATCAGCTGGTTCGTGGCTCCGTCGTCCTGCCGGCCGGTACGGGCAAGAGCGTGCGTGTCGCGGTATTTGCGCAAGGCGACAAGGCCGCTGCCGCGTTGGCGGCCGGCGCCGATATCGTCGGCCTGGATGACCTGGCCGAGCAGATCAAGGCCGGTAAGATCGATTTCGACATCGCGATCGCCAGCCCCGACACCATGCGCGTCGTGGGTACGCTGGGTCAGATTCTCGGCCCGCGTGGTCTGATGCCGAACCCGAAAGTCGGTACGGTAACGCCGGACGTCGTTACGGCAGTGAAGAATGCCAAGGCTGGCCAGGTGCAGTACCGCACCGACAAGACCGGCATCATTCATTGCTCGATCGGGCGCGCCTCATTCGCGCCGGAAGCGCTGAAGCAGAATCTGGATGCGCTCATCGAGGCGTTGAACAAGGCCAAGCCGGCGACCAGCAAAGGCGTCTTTCTGCGCAAGCTGTCCGTGTCCAGCACCATGGGCCCGGGCGTTCGCGTCGATATCGCGTCATTGACGGCATAGGGAACTTCGGAGGCTTACGAGCCTCAGAGCACACCCGGGAGTGGCGACGCTCCCGGTAGATTCAAGGCTCCGCCGTGGCGGAGCCAACGTATTCGACCTCGCGCGGTCGTGGTTGTAGGCGCGGGGCAGGGCTTTGGGCCGTCGCGGCGCCGGTGTAAGCCGGTGTTGCGGCAGGTCATCAAAGACCGCAGGCGCCTCTTCGGAGGCTTAATCACCTGAATAAAGGGATGGGATAAGCGGTGGCAGCGTCCGTCGTCTTCCGATCCTGAAATTCAGTGACCTGCGCAGATGGCGCACCCAATGAAGGATTTTTAACCGTGGCTTTGCCGCGGTCGAGTTCCTGAATGAAGGTCGCCGAGTTGCCGCGTAGCCCGCTGTCGTTAAGACGGGGCCGGCGCGGTGCTGCAATAAATGGAGGTAGACCTTGGGTCTCAATCTCACCGAGAAACAGGCCGTAGTCGCTGAAGTGTCCGAGCAGGTTGCGGGTGCGCAGGCGATCGTCCTGGCTGAGTACCGCGGTCTGGAAGTGGGCAACCTGACGAATCTGCGCCGCGAGGCACGGAAGTCGGGCGTTTACCTGCGCGTTCTCAAGAACACTCTGGCGCGTCGCGCCGTGAAGGACACGCCGTTCGAAGGCCTGGCTGACCAGATGGTCGGCCCGCTGATGTACGGCATTTCGTCCGACCCGGTCAATGCGGCCAAGGTGTTGAGCGATTTCGCGAAGGGCAACGAAAAGTTCGTCATCAAGGCCGGCGCCATGCCGAATGCCGTGATTTCCGCCAAGGAAGTCGCTGCGCTCGCGGCAATGCCGTCGCGCGATCAATTGATCGCCACCCTGATGGCAACGATGCAAGCACCGGTTGCGCAATTTGTACGCACGTTGAACGAGGTTCCGACCAAGTTCGTCCGCGGCCTTGCCGCAGTGCGCGAACAAAAAGAGAAAGCCGGCGCTTAAAACGCTTCCGAACCGACGATTAAAGACTGAACCATTCAGGAGTTATACGAATCATGGCTATTGCAAGTGCTGACATCCTTGACGCGGTCTCGAACATGACCGTGCTCGAACTCTCCGCTCTTATCAAAGAGATGGAAGAGAAATTTGGCGTTTCCGCAGCTGCAACCGCGGTTGCTGTCGCAGCCCCCGCGAACGGTGGTGGTGCTGCCGCTGCTGAAGAGAAAACCGAGTTCGACGTCATCCTGACGGCCGCCGGCGACAACAAAGTGAACGTCATTAAAGTCGTTCGCGCAGTCACCGGTCTGGGCTTGAAAGAGGCGAAAGACCTGGTCGACGGCGCACCGAAACCGGTGAAAGAAGGTATCGCCAAGAAGGATGCTGAAGACATCCTCAAGCAACTTACGGACGCTGGCGGCAAAGCCGAACTGAAGTAAGTCGTTAGAGGGATTGAACAGGCTGGCGGGTCCAAAAACCC
>DATCWO010000244.1:0-2319 GCA_036566325.1 Burkholderiales bacterium
TCTGCAGGCTGCGCGCGGCGGCGATTACGCATTGCTGATGCAGCGCTTCAATATCGGACTGCTGGTGATGGCGCTGATCGCGCTGCTGATCGCGCGACGCGTGATCCCATTCTTCGCCATGCGCGCCGTGGCCGGCCTGGAGGTGCCGAAGCAGACCGGTATTGGCCAGGTGCAACTCGCCCTGTGCGCCGCCGCGATCGTTTCTCTGCTCGTCGATTGGCGTTGGCCTGCCGCCATCGCACTCGGACTGACCGGTGCATTGGCGTTGCTACAGCTGGTGCGGTGGAAACCCTACGCGGTGCGCGGCAATCCGCTGCTGTGGATTCTCTACGTCGGATATGCCGGCCTCGGTATTGGCCTGTTGATGGCTGCATGTGTCGCAGCCGGTGAGAAACTGCCGCCGGCATTGCCGGTGCACATGATTGCGATGGCTGGCTTCTCGGTGATGATCATCGGCATGCTGACGCGCACTGCGCTCGGTCATCTCGGGCGCCCGCTGGCGGTCGATCGCAGCATGCTGGTCAGCTATGTGCTGGTGTTGCTCGCGGTCGTGCTGCGCCTTGTCGCGTTGGTGCCTTCCGCATTCAGTCCGCATGCCCTGCATCTTTCGGCGGCGGCATGGATTGCGGCGTTCGCGCTCTATCTCTGGCGCTTCACGCCGCTGATGATCCGGCCGCGCCAATGAGGCATACGGTTGGAGATCGGAGTCGGCCATGCGTTTGACGACGATGACCGATTACGCAATGCGTCTGCTGATGTACGTCGCGCAGCATCCGGAGCGCCTGTGCACGATTGCTGAAGTAGCACAGGCCTACGATATTTCCGAAGCGCATCTGATGAAAATCACGCATCAGCTGGCTCAGTCCGGCTGGCTGGCGACGGTGCGCGGCAAGGGCGGCGGCATGCGCCTCGCGGCCGCGCCGGGCGATATCAATCTGGGCGCCGTGGTGCGCAGCATCGAGCCCGATTTTTTTCTGGTCGATTGCCTTGGCAACGGTTCGGTTTGCAAATTGAACGGGCGTTGCCGCTTGACCGGCATCGTCAGCGGCGCGTTGCAAAGTTTCATGCAATATCTCGACGACTACACGTTGGCCGATCTGCTGCCGATGGTCGCCGAAGACGCTGCCAAGGTCCGGCCGGTGGCGCTGCACAAACAGCGAAGTCCCTTACAGCATTGAGCGTTGATTACGTCGCTCGCATGCATCGTCTTTGAAAGATTCGCGTTGATGGCACATCGGCGACGGGCGAAAAGGAAATGTCATGACATTCGTAGTAACCGAAAGCTGCATCAAGTGCAAATACACACACTGCGTCGACGTGTGTCCGACCGACGCCTTCCGTGAAGGCCCGAATTTTCTGGCGATCGAGCCTGATGAGTGTATCGACTGCGCACTGTGTGTACCGGAATGCCCGGTGGATGCGATCTACCCGGAAGAAGACGTTCCGGAAGATCAGCGGCATTTCATCGCGCTTAACGCAGAACTGGCAGGTACCTGGGAAACGATCTGTGCGACAAAGCCCGAGCTACCAGATGCTGAGGAGTGGGGCAAGGTGAAAGACAAGCTACATCTGTTAGAGCGCTAACAATGCCTGCACTGCAGACCGGATGTGCGTTTTCTTGCCGGACGCGAAACGTTCAACTCGACGGAAACCCTTAGCGTGCGGTTTTTCCGGTGGTGTGAGTGGGCCCCGGATCGATCGGTTCGACGGGGACGAAACGTTCGATCACGCGCGGCGATTCCAGCAATGCATTGAGCCCGCATACGTTGGCTGCACCGGCGAGCGCGGTCTCGAACTGAACGGTGTCTTGCACGTCTTCGTAGATTTCCATCCACGTCCGGGGGTCATCGCGCCGGCGCAGCAGGCGACCGGAGATGCCGGTTGCCGATCGCAAAGAGGCCTGCATACGAACCACCGTTGCGTGCAGCCGTTCACCGTCCGACGCGGCGGCGCGATAGTAGATGTAGTAGCTGGTCGACATGCTCGGCTATTCGACGCGATAGGGCAAATCGCGCAAGCTCAGTGTCGGACCGGTCAATGCGCCGAGTTGGATAGTCGCGGCGAGCGCTTCGGGGTGCAGCACGAGTAGAACATCCCAGCCGCCTTCAGGCGCCGGCGATGCGCTCACCACGGTGCCGCTGGCCTGATCACCGAGACTTGCCGCATATAACGCCATACCGGGCTTTGCTTCGACGGCGACGTGCGCCAGATGCATGCGTCGCCGGGTCTTGGCGCGGTATTGCGTGCGCGCGACGACTTCCTGACCGGGATAGCAGCCTTTCTGGAAATTCACGCCGCCGATGAGTTCCAGATTCACCA
>DATCWO010000258.1:0-4281 GCA_036566325.1 Burkholderiales bacterium
TTACGAAGAAGGCCGTGTGCCGGTGCAGGTGTTGACCGCGGTCGACATGGATATACGCGCCGGTGAAGTGGTCGCGATCGTCGGCGCATCGGGATCCGGTAAAAGCACGCTGCTGCATCTGCTCGGCGGACTCGATGTGCCCAGTGCGGGCGAAGTGGATATTCTCGGTCGCGCCATGAACAAGCTGTCCGACGCCGAGCGCGGCAAGCTACGCAACGAGGCGCTCGGCTTCGTTTATCAGTTCCATCATCTGCTGATGGAATTCAATGCGGTCGAGAACGTCGCCATGCCGCTGCTGATCCGTCGCATGCCGCGCGAAGAAGCGTACGAACAGGCGGCCGCGATGCTTCGCGAAGTCGGCCTCGGCGCGCGTCTCGATCATCGCCCCGGCGAACTCTCGGGCGGCGAGCGCCAGCGCGCCGCGCTGGCGCGCGCACTGGTGACGCGGCCGGCATGCGTGCTGGCTGATGAACCCACCGGCAATCTCGATCGCAAGACCGCCGCAGCGGTGTTCGATCTGATGCTCGAACTCAACCGCCTGCATCAGACCAGCTTCGTCATTGTGACGCACGATCCCGGCCTTGCTGCGCGCACCCATCGCACGTTGCAATTACAGGATGGAGTGCTGAGCGAAATCGTCGGGATGAAAAGCTAAAGCCGCAAAAAACCGGCGCAGAGAACTAAAGCTTTTTCTCTGTGCACGCTTTCGTGGTGCAATGTCTTTCCGTTAAGAGTTGAGGCGGGCCGTGCGCTTGGCCTTGCGCCGCCGCCAGGCGATCGTCACCGCGACGCGCCAGGCGACACGTACCGTGACATAGCCGATCACGGCGAGCGAAGTGGCCCCGGTAACGAGCCCGACGATGAGCGGCCTGCCCAGCGAGATGGCCCAGTCGGTAATCGCGTGCACCCAGGGGCCGAGTTCGCCCCAGCTGAACTCGGGCGGCGGGATCATGTGGCCTTCCACACCCGTCAGCATGCTGCCCAAAAAATAGGCACCGATGTAGAGCGGCGCAATCGTGAGCGGGTTGGTGTAGAGCGTCATCACCAACGCGATCGGCAGGTTGACGCGCAAGGGAATGGCGAGCAGGACGGCGGTCAGCATCTGCAGCGGCCCGGGCACGAGCCCGGAAAACAGGCCGACGGCCACACCGCCCGACACCGAGTGCCGATTCAGATGCCACAGATTCGGATGCTGCAGCCAACGCCCCATCCGCCCGAGGTACTTGTGATTGCGTACGCTCTCGTGGCTGGGCAGATATTTGCGGAAAAACTGGCGCGGCGGCATCTCTGTCGCTGGAAATGTGAAAAGGCATTTAACCACAGCAGCAGCGCGAGGGCGACGCGCGACAGGGACGTGCGCCAAAAATCGTGCAACCCGGCGCGCAGGGAAAACGTTCGTGCAGTGATCGTTGTTGAACGGTCTAAGACCAACGCCCGATACCGCCGGGCGATGCACTAGCGTACTAAAGCGGGCAGAGAGTCCGACCGGTTGCCGCTTCGGGGAGGGCGGGCGCAGTGCGACTTTTCGTCCTTGCCTTCGGTTGTGCCGTATGGGCGCTGCAGCGGCAATCTCCGTTGCCGGCGTGGTGGCTGGTGACATTGCTCGTCTTGGTTGCCATTACAGCTTTGGCGCTGCTCGTTCGTAACGCGCCGTTGCGTTCCCGTCCGCTTCGTCAGGCGGCCATCGTCGTGGCCGGCGCCGCGTTCGGCTTTGCCTGGGCTGCCGGTCTGGCGACCATGCGCATGGCCGAATGGCTGGCGCCCGAACTTGAAGGTCGCGATGTGATAGTGACCGGCGTCGTTGCTGGCTTGCCGCAAACGTTCGAGCGCGGGGTGCGCTTCCATTTCGATGTCGAACGAGCGCAGATCGACGACGCTCCATTTCCTGCGCGGCTTGCGCTTGCCTGGTACACCGGTCCGTCGCCCGACGCCGCCGGCGAGGTCGCTGTTCGCGCCGGCGAACGCTGGCGCTTGACCGTTCGACTGAAGCGTCCGCATGGCGGTGCGAATCCGCATGGCTTCGACTACGAAGCATGGTTGCTGGAACGCGGCATCGGCGCCACGGGCTATATACGCCCGCGCGGCGAGCGCACGCGATTGGACGATCTCGTCATGCAGCCGCGCTATCTCGTCGAACGCGCGCGCGAACGGATCCGTGCGAAATTCGAGCAGGCGTTGCCCGATCATCGTTACGCCGGCGTGCTGGTCGCGCTCGCCGTGGGCGATCAGCGCGCCATCGAATCGGCCGACTGGCAGCTTTATGTCCGTACCGGCGTCGGGCACCTCATGAGCATCTCTGGTCTGCACGTGACCATGGTGGCGGGACTGCTCGCCTGGCTCGTGCATCTGCTCTGGCGTCGTTCGACGCGATTGATGATCGCATTGCCGGCGCGCAAGGCGGCGGCGCTGGGTGGCGCACTTGCGGCACTCGCATATTGCCTGCTTGCCGGTTTTGCCGTGCCGGCGCAGCGCACGCTGTACATGCTGTCGGTGGTTGCACTGGCGATCTGGCTCGATCGCATGCAGTCTTCGTCACGCATCCTTTGTCTCGCTCTGTTTGTCGTCCTGCTGCTCGATCCGTGGGCGGTGATGGCGCCGGGCTTCTGGCTTTCGTTCGGCGCTGTCGCGCTGATGCTGTATGTCGGCGTGTTGCGCAGCGAAACGCATTGGCTGACGCGCTGGGCGCGCGTGCAGTGGGCGATTTCGCTTGGTCTCGCGCCACTCCTGCTGGTGCTGTTTCAACAGGTATCGCTGGTGGCGCCGCTGGCCAATGCGGTGGCGATTCCGATCGTCAGTCTGGTGGTGACGCCGCTGGCGTTGCTTGCCGCGGTGATGCCCGGCCCGTGGCTCGCGCAAGCGGCGCACGCCGTCCTGGCGCTGTTGATGAATGTGCTCGAACTCTTCGACCGTTTGCCCGCGGCGGTCTGGGAACAACATGCGCCACCGGCATGGACGTTATTGCCGGCGTTGCTCGGCGTCGTCTGGATGCTCGCGCCACGCGGGGTGCCGGCGCGTTTTCTCGGCGTCGTGCTGCTGTTGCCGATGTACGCCATCGCACCGCCGCGTCCCGCCCCGGGCGCGGTATGGCTCGACATGCTGGATGTGGGGCAGGGACTTGCGGTCGTCGTGCGTACGCGCGACCACACGCTGCTGTACGACGCCGGGCCGTCCTGGAGCGTGGAAGCGGATGCGGGTAATCGCGTCGTCGCACCGTATTTGCGCGCGGAAGGAATTCGCTTGCTCGATGCGCTCGTCGTGACGCATCAGGACAACGATCACGCGGGCGGCGCGGCATCGGTGCTGCGTGCCGCGGCGGTGCCGCTGCTGTGGTCGTCCCTCGATGCGACGCATCCCCTGCTCGAGCGTGTCCCGGCGCGACTGCCGTGTCGCGCGGGCGTCGCGTGGGAATGGGACGGCGTGCGCTTCGAAATGCTTCACCCGCGCATGAGCGCGTATGCGAAACGCACGCGTGCGAACTCGCGCAGCTGCGTGTTGCGCATCGCGTCCGCGCACGGTGTGGCGGCGTTGTTGACTGGCGATATCGAGGCGATCGATGAAAACGCGCTGCTGGCCGACAAGGCGGCGCTGGCGGCCGATGTTCTGCTCGCACCGCACCACGGCAGCAAGACTTCGTCCACGGCCGCTTTCCTTGATGCGGTGCATGCGCGCCATGTGTTGATCGCGGTCGGCTATCGCAATCGCTTCGGCCATCCGCATCCGGAAGTGCTGCAACGCTATGCGGCAAGCGGCGCACAGGTGTGGCGCACCGATCTCGATGGGGCGGTCAGCATTCGGTTGGATTCGAATGAAGTGGTTGCGCGTGGATATCGCGCTCAGGCGCCGCGCTACTGGCGTTGAGGCGACGATGGCGGTGCATCGTCGAGTTCCCATTGCGGATCGGGAATCTGCGTGAAGATGTTGCGCAGACCGTTGCTCCATCGCGTGTGCAACTCCCTGAAATAAGGATCACTTTCGGTGATGCGATGCCGCACGCTCAGTTTCAGACTGTCTTTCTCATACACGCATAAATCGATCGGCAGCCCTACCGATACGTTCGACCGAATGGTGGAGTCGAACGAAATCAGGACGCATTTGGTCGCCTCCATCAGCGGCGTTGCAGGCTTCAGCGCACGGTCGATGATGGGTTTGCCGTACTTGGTTTCGCCGATCTGGAAAAACGGCGTGTCGCTGGTCGCTTCGATGAAGTTGCCTTCCGAATACACCAGGAACAGACGCTGCCGTTCGTCCCTGATCTGGCCGCCGACGACGAAAGAGGCGTGC
>DATCWO010000145.1:0-3008 GCA_036566325.1 Burkholderiales bacterium
AGGCGGCGCGCCTCGAGCGCGCGGATGTGGGCCGCGGCGTCATGTGCCGTGACGAACCGGTCGGCGGTGGGATACGAGGTGTAGCGCGGTCCGGGCCGATCGAAACGGCGGAGCAAATCTGCGTCGGGAATCAGGTCGGTAGCGTTCATTGCATACTCGCTTTTAATGTATACGCAGTGTGGCGCAACGGCCGGGATGTCGATTGACGTGGATCAAACGGCTTTAAGCATGCACAATTAGGCCATGAGCAACGCCAAAGACATCAGCATTCAGCAGCTGAAAACGGTGTGTTCGACCTGCAGTCTGCGCGAACTATGCCTGCCCATGGGCCTGTCCCAGGACGAGGTCGATCAGCTCGATAATCTCGTCTACACCCGCAGGCGCCTCAAGCGCGGCGAAAGCCTCTATCGCGCCGGCGACGAATTCACTTCCCTCAATGCGGTGCGTACGGGCTTTTTCAAAAGCACCGTCGTGTTCGAAGACGGACGCGACCAGGTGACCGGGTTTCACATGCCGGGTGAAGTCATGGGGCTGGACGGGATTGGCACCGAGCGCCATGCGGTCAGCACCATCGCGCTCGAAGACAGCGAAGTCTGCATCATTCCCTACTCCCGCCTGGAAGAACTGTCGCACGAGGTGCGTTCCCTGCAAAACCAGTTCCACAGGATGATGAGCCGCGAAATCGTGCGTGATCAGGGCGTGATGATGCTGTTGGGAACGATGCGGGCCGAGGAGCGGCTGGCCGCTTTCCTGCTAAATCTGTCGCAGCGTTTCACCGCACGCGGCTATTCGGCTTCGGAATTCCATCTGCGCATGACACGCGAGGAAATCGGCAGCTATCTCGGGCTGAAGCTGGAAACAGTCAGTCGCGCCTTTTCCAAATTTCAGGACCAGGGCCTGATTGCCGTGCAGCAGAAACATGTACGGATCAAGGATGCCGAGGGGCTGCGCAAATTGCTCGGCCGTGAGGCTTAGAACGAACACACCTCACCCCCGCTCTCGCAGGGGATGGCGTTCCACTGAAGCCGCGAAAACCTGGAGCAGATAGAGCCGTTTGCTTTTCCGCCCCCGGCTCTTCGCGCTGCTCCCGGTTCAAGCGATCTCAGCGATAAACCAGCACCGGCAGTTTGGACTGAGTCAGAACCTTCTGCGTCACGCTGCCCAGCAACAGCGATTTGATCGCGCCGTGGCCGCGCGAGCCGATGAAAATCGCATCGCATTTCTGCTTCTTCGCCGCGTTGAGGATGCCGTCGGCGGGCGAAGCGGGCTCATCGAGCACCGTATCGCAAGACACGCCGGCCTTCTCGGCAATGGCCTCGACTTCGCTCAGTATGCGTTGGCCGTCCTGGAGGACGCGCTTTTTCAGCGTCTTCAGCATATTCGGATTGATTGCGATACCTTCATCGCCGTAGTAACGATCCAGGAGCTCGACACCGTGATAGACGCTGACCGAAGCACCCAGGCGCTTGGCCATCTGGATGCCGGCCTTGGCGGCCTTCATCGATACGGCGGAACGGTCGATGGGAATCAATACATGCTTGAACATTCGTTTCTCCTTTTAGTTGGATCGCATATTAGCAACAAGCGTCACTTTCTTCTCGTTTTGGACACCCAACCGGCCGCTGCGTTGGAGTTAGCGGACAGCGATTGATTTCCGCCGCGGTGCGCTGAAAAAAACAGGTCAGCGCGCTCGATGTGGCAGCAAACAGCCAGAGCGCAAAGAACGCGATCGAATATACCGTGGTTCGACCGAGGTCGTGCGCTTCGTCGAATATCTGCAAGCTCATCGGGTCGATAAGCGTGAAGAAAACCACTTCGGCCACGCCGGCCACGATAAAAGACGGCCACAATACCCAGATCGCGCGCTGCATCTTATTTTCCTTTTCGATCGGGTGGTTCGAGCACCAACTGCGATGCGCCCGTATGCCACACCCCGGTCAAACGCCAAGTCGCTGCCTCATCCTCCAGCATCACATGCCACCGTCCGGCGGCCAGCGGCACAAGAACGCCTTCGTACATCGATCCGCCCAATGGCTTGAGTATCACGCTCTGGTCTTCGCCGGCCCGGGTCGGATGCACGAAGCGTAGCAAAAGCCGCACCGCAGGCAAACTCTGCTCGCCCATCAGCACGCGCACGCCGGTGCGTTCGGCGTTGATGCTGAGTTGCGCGCTCAACCCCAGCTCGCTCGCATGTGTCTTCTTGTCGAGCACTTCGTTGATACCCAGCCCCTGCTTGTAATAATCGTCGGCCACCAGGCCGTCGTCGGACTGCAGCGCGAGCACGAGCATGGCGACGCCCAGCACGGCGGATATGGCCGGTATGGATATGAGCAACCACGGCCAACGGTCCCGATACCAGGGTTGTGCCGGTTCAATGGCGCTTGTCATGACTTTCCTTCTCAACGAACCAGAAACACCGAATCTTCCACCGCCGCGATGCCGGGGTCATCGATGGCCTGAACCTGAATAAATATCTTGTGTGCGCCCTTGTCGGCGAACACGCCGTCCATGCGCAATCGCACCGGCACCTGCTTCGAGGCAGAGGCCGCCAGATCGATTTCGTCTTCGCTCGCGACGTGAAGCGATTCGAGCCCGGTCACGGTAATGCGGTAGCGATGCGCCACTTCCTGCGTGTTCATGATTTGCAGGCGATAGACGTTTTCCAGTTGGCCATCTTCCACTTCGCGCATGAGGCTGGCGCGATCGCGCAGCACATCCACTTTCAACGGCACGCGTATATACAACGACACGATTGTCGCGCCAACGATGGCGGCCAGAATCGCGCTGTAGAGGAGTACGCGGGGGCGGAAAACGCGGCGCACCATGCGACGGAAATCCCAGCCGTTGGCGATCGCATTCGAGGTCGAATAACGAATCAGCCCGCGCGCATAGCCCATCTTGTCCATCACCTGATCGCAGGCATCGATGCAGGCGGCACAGCCGATGCACTCGTACTGCAGGCCGTCGCGTATATCGATGCCGGTCGGACAGACCTGCACGCACATCGT
>DATCWO010000163.1:0-7056 GCA_036566325.1 Burkholderiales bacterium
TCCTGCACCAGCACCTTTTCGTGCCTGGCGTTTTCAGGGAAGTAGATTTCCAATCTCGCGCCACGTGTCATGGCTCACCGTCCTTTCCGACACGACCAATCAACGGTTATATCGGACAGAACGGAGCTAACTTTAGGCGGCGGAGTGGGTGAGGAGATGGACGGTCTGGATGCCCGCGATGGTCAACAGCAGCGAGCAACCCAGATGCAGCGCGATATGACCCGTGGCCCAGCCGTACTCGCCGCGCATCAGCAGCGCAACCGATTCGGCCGAGAAGGTCGAGAAGGTCGTCAGGGCGCCCAGAAAACCGGTGATGACGAACAGTCGCAGTTCGGGCGAAGCCTCAGGGTTTTGCGCGAACCAGGCAATGGCGAGGCCGACCAGATAGCCGCCGATCGCATTGGCGAGCAACGTACCGAGCGGCAGGTGCGTCAGCGCGCCGTTGAACCAGGTGGCAAGCGTCCAGCGCGCGTAGGCGCCGAGAACGGCGCCGGCACCGACCGCAAGCAGCGCCCAACCGATCACGCGCGATCGCTCTCGCCGGCCCAGCGTTCCGCCGCCTGATCGTCCGACTCGTGCGCATCCACCCACCGCTCACCCTGCGGGGTCTGTTCCTTCTTCCAGAACGGCGCGCGCGTCTTGAGATAGTCCATGATGAATTCGCAGGCCTCGAAAGCCGCGCCGCGATGCATGCCCACCACTACGACCAGAACGATCTGATCGAGCGGCCGCAGATCGCCGATACGGTGGATCACGGTGGCATCGATGATGTCCCAGCGCTCCTTCGCTTCCACGACGATCGCGTCGAGCGCCTTCTCGGTCATGCCGGGATAGTGTTCGAGCGCCATGGTGCTGACGCGGTCACCCTGATTGAGATCGCGCACCACGCCGACAAAACTCGCCACCGCGCCGACGTCGGGGCGTCCCTTGCGCAACGCCATGATCTCGGCGCCGATATCGAAATCTTCAGTCTGTACGCGTACGGTCATGTCTAACCCCCCGTCACCGGCGGGAAGAAAGCCACTTCGTCACCCTCGCGCACCGCCGTTTCCGGCTTCGCCATTTCCTGGTTGACGGAAACCCGCAAGGCCTTGGTCGGCGCGAGCACATCGCGCCAAACCTCGCCGCGCGTCATCAGGTAATGGCGCAATGCGTCGACCGTGTTGATGTGCTCCGGCAGATGAATATCCTCTCCTGCCGTACCGAGATCTTCACGCAGGCGTGCGAAAAAAAGCAGCTTGACCATATCGCTCACTGTAGCAACTCGGCGAAGGGCAGAAAGCGCACTGTCTGTCCCTGCGCGATGGGTTTTCTGGGCGCCACGTCGATCAGGCCGTCACCCCATACCGCGGACGTGAGCACCGCCGAACTCTGGTTGGGAAACAATTCCAAGCCGCCTGCGCTGCTGATGCGCGCGCGCAAAAATTCGCGCCGCACATCCGGTTGCGGCCAGGCGAAATCCGCACGCATCGAATACGTGCGCGGCGCAACGACCGTCGCGCCCTGCTGCTTGAGAATGAACGGCCGCACAAAAATCATGAACGTCACCAGCGTCGATACCGGATTGCCCGGCAAGCCGATAAACGCCGCGTCGCCGACGTGACCGAATGCGAGCGGCTTGCCCGGCTTCATCGCGATGCGCCACATATCGAGTTTGCCTTCCGCTTCGACCGCCGGCTTGACATGATCTTCCTCGCCGACCGACATCCCGCCGCTGGTGATGATCAGGTCGTTGCCGGCAGCCGCCTTGCGGAACGCTTCGCGCGTCGCGGCCAGGGTGTCCGGCACGATGCCCAGATCGACGATCTCGCAGCCCAGCGTGCGCAGCAGACCGGTCAAAGTATAGCGATTCGAGTTGTAAATCGAACCCTTCGGTAAGGCCTCGCCCGGCATCACAAGTTCATTGCCGGTAAAGAACACGGCGACCTTCAAACGGCGATAGACCGGCAACGCCGCCAGTCCGACGGAAGCGGCCAGGCCGATGTCCTGCGGCAACAACTTGCGACCGGTGTGCAGAATCGTGCTGCCGGCGCGAATGTCCTCACCTACACGGCGTATCCACTGGCCGGCACTCGGCGGCTCGTTGATGAGCACTGCATCGCCTTCGACGGTACACACTTCCTGCATCACGACGGCGTCGGCGCCCGCGGGGACCGGAGCCCCGGTGAAGATACGCGCCGCGGTGCCGGCCTCGAGCGCGCTGCCGACATCACCGGCCGCGATGCGCTGGGCGATGCGCAACCGCGCACCCTCGACGCAATCACTCACGCGCACGGCGTAACCGTCCATGGATGTGTTGTCGAGCGGCGGCACATCGATTTCCGAACGCTGATCGGCGGCCAGCACGCGCCCCGTCGCATCGAGCGTCGAAACCTGCTCGACGCCGTCGACCGCGCGCGCGTCCGCAAGCAGCACTTCGAGTGCTTCATCTACCGACAACATGCCACCTGGCGTTGCTTGCATCATTGGCCTCGCTACTTCTTCAGTCCGTTGTACGCGATGATGAATTCCGCGATCGCGTCGTAATCGTTCAGATCGAACGTCGGCAGACCGGCGTCGACCGGCACATCGGACGCCACCGCCACGATGTTCGAATCTTCCGGGTACAGAAAAGTCTTGCCGTTTTCCTTGCGATAGATTTCCAGCTTCGGCATCGCGTAACGCTTGAAGCCTTCCACCAGCAACAGATCACAGGGCGAGATGAGCTTCATCTGCGCTTCCAGACCTGGCTCTTCCGCGCCGCGCAATTCGTGCATCAGCACCCAGCGCCGCGCCGACGTGACCAGCACTTCCTGACAGCCCGCTTCGCGATGGCGATAGGAGTCCTTGCCCGGCTGATCGACATCGAAATTGTGATGCGCGTGCTTGATGAGGGATACCGTCAACCCCTGCATATTGAAGCGGGGTATCAACTGCTCGATCAAAGTGGTCTTGCCGCTGCCAGACCATCCCGCAAAACCGAAAGCTTTCATTCGTCGAACACTCTGCTGAACCAGACGAAGAATCTCTGGCTAGTTAGTTTATTTGCGAAGGCATCCCGAGTACGACCCGCTGAGCGATGGTTGCCCTTCACGGCCCGCACTTGTGAATATCCCTGGCGCTTTTCAAGATTTTCCCAATTCTACCAGCGCGCTCCCCGCTTTCTTCGTGATCGCGCTCACGCCTTGCTTGGCGCACTGCTATGCAGACGGTACAGTGCCGTCCAAGCCGAGGAGAAATACGAATGCTGGTCAACTGCGTCGCCTATGAGAAGGGCCATAGGATTGCCGATGTCGCCATCGAGGAAATTCCCGAATACCTCGCCAGGCCTAACTGTTTCGTCTGGATCGCGGTCAAGGACCCCAGTCCGGCCGAACTGGCGCGGGTTTGCGACCAGTTCGACCTGCACCCGCTCGCCGTGGAGGATGCAGAACACGGCCATCAGCGCCCCAAGATCGACGAATACGGTGAATCGCTGTTCGTCGTCCTCCACACGCTGGAAATGTACGGCGACGACCTGATCAAGGGCGAAGCGGCGATATTCGTCGGCCACAACTATGTCCTGTCGGTACGCAACCATACGCAACGGGGCTTCGCCGACGTGCGCACGCGCAGCGAGCGCGAACCGGAGCTGCTGCAACACGGCCCCGGCTACGTGCTGTACGCCCTGATGGACGCGGTGGTCGACCGCTATTTTCCGGTGCTCGATTCGCTGGAAACGGAACTGGAACGCATCGAGGACCGTATCTTTTCCGACCAGGCCGCGCGCGACAACATTCAAGCGCTGTACGAGTTGAAACAGAAACTGATGACGCTGAAACACGCTACCGGGCCGTTGCTCGATGCCTCGGGCCGATTGTTCGGCGGGCGCGTGCCGCAACTGTGCGCCGGGCTGCACGAGTACTTCAGCGACGTCTACGATCACCTCACGCGCCTCAATCAGTCGATCGACAGCTTGCGTGAAATGGTGACGACGGCCATTTCGGTGAATCTGTCGCTGCTGACCATCCAGGAAAGCGAAGTGACCAAGCGGCTCGCTTCCTACGCCGCACTGGTCGCGGTGCCGACAATGATTGCAGGCATCTACGGCATGAACTTCAGCAACATGCCCGAACTCAATTGGGCGTACGGCTATCCGATATCGCTGGCCACGATGGCGATCATCGACGGCTATTTGTTCTATCGTTTCAGACAGGCGAAGTGGCTGTAGCACTCAGCCCCGTCGAGGGGTGAACGGCCCCTGCTGCGCCTTCAATCCTTCGCCGCGAGAATCAGCAATGCGTGCGCGGGAACGCGCAACACGTCGCCATCGCGATAGCGCTCGATCGCCCGTTCGATCTCGCCGACGATGGCATCCACGCGCTCGGCCGGTTGTGCATGGATGACCGCTGCGGTCTGCACGGTCCCCTCACGCAGCATGTCGAGCAGCGCGCGCCCGGAATCGAAACTCAGCAGCGCCTGCACTTCGGCGATCTCGATCTGCGACGACGCGAAGCCGGCCTGGTGCAGCAATCGCCTGCAAGTCGGCCCGTCCGTCACGGCACCGCCCGGAGGCGGCGGCAGGATGGGTTTTTCGCCACCCGCATTTGCAATCGCGTCGAAAACCAGTTTCTGCACCGGATTGACGGTCGGCGCGGCCCAGATGGTGAATGCCAGCCGCCCGCCTCGACTTAATACGCGAAAGCTTTCCGACAGAGCATGCGCCGCTTCCGCAAAGTGATGAACGCCGAAATTGATCGCAATCGCGGCAAAACTTTCCGCAGCGAACGGCAGGCGCTGCGCATCGGCGCGCACCACTGCAAGCGTGGGCTGCGCATGTCGCGCGGCGGTCACCATGCCGTGCGCGAAATCGGCCGCGATGACGTTCGCGCCGCGCGCTGCGGCAAGCGCCGACAGATAGCCCGGGCCGCAGGCCAGGTCGAGCAACCGACCGTCCGCCAACGGCCCCAGCGCATTCAACACATGCTCCGCAAAGGCGCTGGTCGCACGCTGAAAGGAAGTCGTGTAAGTCGCTGCGGCCCGCTCCCATCCGGTCCGCTCGAAGTCGCCATAAGAGCTCATGCGTCATTATGTCTTCGGAAAGCGGCCTGGCATAGCGGTTGCAGAAGTCGCGGCAGATCATGCTGCCTACATCCATGCCGTGCTTCTTCATTCCGCCTGACCGACGCCTGCGGCCAATTGCCCGCGCCATGGCGCGCAGCACGTACTGATGCGACGCCGCCCTGTTCTCATCGCCTTGGGCTCGATCGTGCTGACCGCACTGGTCGTGCTGCTGATCGCGAATTTCAGCCTCGGCGATAAGCAGGTCGATCAACGCATCGAACCGCTGTACGGCACTCACGACCCGCAGTTCGTGCGCACTCAAAGCGCCATGCTCGGGCCGCCGATTCTCAACGGCAATCGCGTCAGTGCGCTGGTGAACGGCGAGGAAATCTTTCCTGCGATGCTCGCCGCGATCCGCAGCGCCCAACGCACCATTACGTTCGAGACCTATATCTACTGGGCCGGCGATATCGGTAAAGAATTCGCGGAAGCGCTGAGCGACCGCGCACGCGCAGGCGTCAAAGTGCACGTGCTGCTGGATTGGATCGGCAGCGAAAAGCTCGATGCAGAACTGCTCGAATCGATGAAACGCGCCGGCGTCGAGGTGGAACGCTACAACCCCGCGCACTGGTACAACCTGTGGAAGGTCAACCACCGCACCCATCGCAAACTGCTCGTCATCGACGGCAGTGTCGGCTTCACCGGCGGTGTCGGCATCGCCGACAACTGGCAGGGCGACGCCCGCAATCCGGATCAATGGCGCGACACGCACTTTCGCCTGGAAGGTCCGGCGGTCGGGCAAATGCAGGCCGCATTTATGGACAACTGGGTGCAGGTCACCGGCAACGTCCTGCATGGCCCCGACTATTTTCCGCAACTCGATCCGGTCGGCCCGCACGGTGTGGAGATCTTCACCAGCGCCCCGGGCGGCGGCGCAGAAAGCATGCAGTTGATGTACTTGCTCTCCATCGCTGCGGCGCGGCAATCGATTCAACTGTCCGCCGCTTATTTCGTCCCCGATAACGTGGCAATCAACATGCTCGTCGACGCGTTGCGGCGCGGCGTCAAAGTACAGATCATCGTACCCGGGCCGCACATCGATACCGAGGTGGTTCGCCGCGCGTCGCGCGCCTCCTGGGGCAAGCTGCTGCGCGCAGGCGCGGAGATCTACGAATATCAACCCACCATGTTCCATTGCAAAGTGATGGTGGTCGACGACATCTGGACCTCGGTCGGTTCGACGAATTTCGACACGCGTTCGTTCTCGGTCAACGACGAAGCGAACATGAACGTGTACGACGTCGCGTTCGCCAAGCGGCAACGCGAGATCTTCGAACAGGACTTGAGTCGTTCGCGACGCGTGTCGCTCAAGGAATGGGAGCAACGCCCGCTGCTCGAAAAAGCGCTCGAGCGAACTGCCGACCTGTTCAGCTCACAGCTATAGCCTCATCGCGCAGCGCCTCGTGCCACTTAGAGAAGCTCTGATTAAGGTTGTTTGGTCGAGGCGATCGCCAGTTCGTTTCGCATAGCGGTTGATTGCTTTGTCCTCGCTCGTACAGTTTCACGCACTCGCGACCATCCTCTGCGCTTAATCCGACATTCCTTAGTTCTTGAATGCTTCGATGGGTGAGTGGATTTTGATTTCATCGCCCACCACCGAAAGGGCCTTGGTCATGCCGAAGTCGCTGCGCTTGATCGTGGTCGAGATTTCCGCACCGCACATTTCTTTTTTGAAAAAAGGATGCGCACCGCACTTGAAATTGTTCACCGTAAGACGGACCGGCTTCGATACGCCAAGCAGCGTCAAAAAACCTTCGGCCGCGACAAGATTGTCGCCTTCGAAAATCAGCTTCGCCGACCTGTAAGTCATGGTCGGATAATTTGCGGTATTGAAATATTCCTCGCCCGCCATCTCTTCATCCCAGAGCGGAAAACCCATGTCCAGCGAAGCGACATCGATCACCAGATCGACACTGCCCTGCTTCGCCGCGCGATCAAGCGCGATCTTACCGGTCGTCTTATTGAAGCGGCCGC
>DATCWO010000276.1:0-4127 GCA_036566325.1 Burkholderiales bacterium
GAAACTTTGCGGCGTGCGTCCGGTGAGAATCGCGAGCGCTGCGAGCGATTGGCGCTCTTGTAATTCGAGTGGCGGAATGGCCGCGCGCTGCGACAGCACCGCATTGTTCTGGCGCGCCACATCGAGCTGCGAAACCACGCCGTTGCGCGCGCGAACGTTGACGATGTCGAGCACGCGCTCGGCGATGGCGAGGTTCTCGCGCGCCACCTGCAGCCGACCGCGCAGCGACAGCACCTGGAAGTAGGCATTGGCCACGCCGCTCACCGTCGTCAGGCGCACGCTTTCCCGATCGAAGCGCGAAGCGTCGAGCAACGCTTCCGAGGCGCGACGATCGGAGGCATTGCGGCCCCACACATCGACTTCGTAGCTCGCGCTCAGTGTCGCGCTTGTGCCCTCCGTGGTCACTGCTGATGAGGCGTTATCGTTATCCACCTTGCGACGCGAGGTGCTCAAACCAAGATCCAATTGCGGGAACAGCGATGCGCCTGCAATCCGCACCAGCGCTTCGGCTTGTCGTACGCGCTCCATTGCGATCGCGAGATCGGGGCTGTCCCGCAGCGCAAGATCGATCAAGGCGGCGAGTTCGGCGGAATCGAACGTCCGCCACCAGTCGGTCGTGAGTGGCACCACATCGCCCGCCACGTCGGCGCGATACGCGGCCGGCACGTCGACATTCGGTTCCAGCATTGCGCTGGTGGTGGCGCAACCGCTCAATGCAAGCGCCGTCAGGACAATCCAGCCGTGTCGTTTCATATTCCTTGAATCGCTCCGATTAAGGTTTTATTGCTATGCCGTCGCGAGTTCGTTCCGAGTAGGCTTCGTTTGCTTTTTCCCTCGCTCGTACGGCATGTGCCGACGCGCAGAGCAGGGGTCCCTTCAGGGATGCGACCGCAAGGCACATGAAGGAACGCGAAATGAACCGGCACATTCACAGCCCGCTGCGGGGTCGCATCCATCGATGAAGCCGATGGAGCCTGCTCCGCCCTTCGCGGTCCCGCACTCGCGACCATCCTCGGCGTTAGCACAGGACCTTCCCTATTCCGCCGAAAGCGCCTGCACAGGATCGAGCCGCGCCGCCTTGCGCGCCGGCATGTAGCCGAATGCGAGCCCGGTGATAAAGGCACAACTGAATGCAAGCAACACGGGTTCGATGGAAAACTTCACCGGGGTCTCGAACGCGGCGATGGCCGCCGCTACGCCGAGTCCGACTGCGACGCCGATCAATCCGCCCAGCGCGGACACCACCAGTGCCTCGGTCAGAAACTGCTGCAGAATGTTGCGCATGCGCGCGCCGGTCGCCATGCGGATGCCGATTTCGCGCGTCCGCTCCGTTACGCTCACGAGCATGATGTTCATTACGCCGATACCACCGACGAGCAGCGAAATGGCGGCAACCGAACCGAGCAGAATGGTCAACGTGTTCTGCGTCTCGGACGCCATTTCGATGATCGACGCGGTATTGCGCACCTGAAAGTCTGTGGTGCTGTGCCGCGCGAACAACATGTCTTCGACTGCGGCCTGCGTTTCGTCGATGCGGCTCACATCTTCGACCGCGACGGTGATGCTACGCAGATGGCGTTGGCCGAACAGCCGCAGTTTGCCCGTGGTAAGCGGTACCAGGATGGTGTCGTCCAGATCAGTCCCCCACGGCGATGCGCCGCGCACGCCCATGATGCCGGTTACCTGGAACATCACGTTGTTGATCACCACGTACTGCCCGACTGGATCGACGCCTTCCGGAAAGAGGCTGTCCGCGACGGTCTGACCGAGCGTGACCACCGGCGCATGGCTACGCACATCCTCGTTACTGAAGAAAGTACCGCGGACGGGATACCAGTTGCGCGCCAGGGGAAACGAAGCGCTCGTGCCCATGGCGGAAGTCTGGTAGTCGCGATTGCCATAGCGAATCGTGACGTTTCCGTTTTGCTCCGGCACCGCAGCCAGCACATTGGGCAGCTCGTTCAACGCTTCGGCATCGGCCGGCACGAGCGTGGCGATACTGGCGCCCTGACCGCGCTGATTACCCGCCTGCGCACGCACGAGCAGAACGTTGGTTCCCATCGCGCTGATACGCTTCAGCACTTCCTCCTTCGCGCCATCGCCCACCGCCAGCATCGCGATCACCGAACCGACGCCGATGACGATGCCGAGCAAGGTGAGCACCGTGCGGAACAGATTGGCGCGCAAGGAGCGGATCGCGGTCTTGGCGGCTTCCATCGCGTCGTTCAACAGTGAACGACCGACTCCGGTATCGCGCGCGCTCACATGCAGTGGATTGGCCGATGCGGGGGGCATGGGGCCCGGATCGGCGACGATGCTGCCGTCCTTGATCTCGATGAGGCGCTGCGCCTGTTCCGCCACTTCCTTGGCGTGCGTGATAACGATGATGGTGTGACCGCGCGCGTTCAATTCTTTCAGCAGCGCCATCACTTCCTCGCCGCTGCGGCTGTCCAGTGCGCCGGTCGGCTCGTCGGCAAGAATGATCTGCCCGCCGTTCATCAGCGCGCGGGCGATCGAAACACGCTGCTGCTGCCCGCCGCTCAATTGCGTCGGCCGATGCTCGGTTCGATCGGACAGGCCGAGCGAAGCAAGCAGTTCTTCAGCGCGCACGTGGCGGTCCTTACGCGACACACCGGCATAGACCGCCGGCACTTCCACGTTCTCCAGGGCAGTGGCGTTGCCGATCAGGTTGTAGCTCTGAAACACGAAACCGAACGCCTCGCGGCGCAGGCGCGCCAGTTCGTCGCGATCGAACGCGGCGACATCCGCTCCCATGAAGCGGTACTGCCCGCTGGTCGGACGGTCGAGACAGCCGATGAGGTTCATCAAGGTGGACTTGCCCGAGCCGGATGCGCCCATGATGGCGACGAATTCGCCCGGGTAGATCTGCAGACTCACGCCATGCAGCACTTCGACCGCAAGATCGCCGTTGCGATAAGTCTTGCTGACGCCGACCAGTTCGATCAGCGGAACCGCGCGCTGGCCGATCTCGCTTTCCAGAATGGAGAGATCGGATTTCATAGGCTCGGGCGCATCCGGCGCTGTTCGCGTTCCTGCGGCGCCCGCTCCGCGGGATTGAGCTGTTTCAAACCGACGGCCACCACTTCACCTGGCTCCAATCCGGACAGGATCTGCGCCGAGACGCGGTTCATCACACCCACCTTTACGGCGCGCTCCTCCACCGAACCATCCTGATGGACGACCCGTACCATCGCTTCTTTGGCCAATGCATCGCGCGATTCGAGCATGGGCCGCTCGCCACGTTGCGCACGCGCCCCAGCGCGCGGCGCGTCGCCTTTGGCGTTCTTCGAACGCGACGGCCGCAGCGCCGCTACCGGAACGGTCACCGTATCCTTCGCCGATGCCACCACGAAGAAAACCTGCGCCGTCATCTGCGTCATCAGTTTGTGATCGGGATTCGGCACGTCGAACAGCGCGTCGTACAACACGACGTTATTCGTGACCGTCGGCGTGGGCAGCACCTGACGCAATGTGCCGTACCAGCGTTGTCCATTACCACCGAGCGTGGTGAAGTAGGCATCCATGCGGAGGTGCAGTTTCGACACGTCTGCTTCGGAGACCTGCGTCTGCACGGTCATGGTCGACAGATCGGCGATGCGCAAGATGATCGGCGCCTGCTGATTGGCATTGAGCGTCTGGCCCTGCTTGGCCGTCTGCGAAACAACGGTGCCGGACATGGGTGCGTAGATATTGGTGTAACCGAGATTCGCCTCATCACCGCGCAGCGTGGATTCGGTCTGCTGCATTTGCGCCTTGATCGCCTGAATCTGCGCGGTAATCGAATGCACCGAAGCCTCGGCAATTTGCAGCGCCTCGGAGGTGGTCGCCTCTTCCTTCATCAGATTCTGCTGACGCTTGAGCTGCTGCTGCGCGAGGGTCAGTTGCGCCTGCCGGTCGGCCAGTTGCGCGGTCTGGTTTTTCAGTTGTGCGCGGTTGGCATCGACCCGCGAGCGGTAAACGGTCGGATCGATCTCGGCCAGCAGATCGCCCTGCTTGACGGTCGAGCCGATCTGCACATGCACGACCTTCAACTGCCCCGAAACCTGCGTGCCGACATCGACATAGTCGCGCGGCTGCAGGGTGCCGGTCGCGGTCACGCTCTCTTC
>DATCWO010000317.1:0-5350 GCA_036566325.1 Burkholderiales bacterium
CAGATGCTCGCCCGCTTCCTGCGCGAGGAATTCACCCGCAATCCGTTTACCCGGCTCGCCGCGCTGGTCGCATGGCCGGTGTTGTCAGCATTTCGCAAGCGGGTCGATCATCGCCGTTACAATGGCGCCACTTTGCTCGGCCTGCGTGGCACCGTCATCAAAAGCCACGGCTCGGCAGACCCCATCGCGTTCGCGCGCGCACTTGAGCGCGCTGCGGAAGAAGTACGTAATGAGGCGCTGGCGCATGTCACCCAGCGCTTCGCAGTTCCGGAGACCACGTGACCTACTCCCGCATAATCGGTACCGGCAGCCATCTACCCGCGCGCCTCGTTACCAACCACGATCTCGCCCAGACCGTCGATACCTCCGACGAATGGATCAGGACCCGCACCGGCATCCACCAACGCTATCTGGCGGAGCCGGGGCAAATGACCAGCGACCTTGCCCTGCAGGCCAGCAGGCAGGCGCTCGAAACAGCGGGCGCCAAGCCCGAAGAGATCGATCTGATCATTGTCGCGACGACCACACCCGATCAGGTCTTCCCGAGCACGGCCTGCCTATTGCAGAGCAGTCTCGGCAACAAGGGTGCAATCGCATTTGACGTGCAGGCGGTTTGCAGCGGCTTCGTGTATGCCCTGACCATCGCCGATAATTTCATCCGCGCAGGGCAGGTTCGTACTGCGCTCGTGATCGGTGCGGAAACGCTATCGCGCGTCCTTGACTGGAACGACCGCGCGACCTGCGTGCTGTTCGGCGACGGCGCGGGCGCCATCGTATTGCGCGCCGACGACACGCCGGGCATTCTCGCCAGCGCATTGCACGCCGATGGCAGCTACAGCGATATTCTGGCGGTGCCGAGCACCGTGTGCGGCGGCAAGATCGTCGGTAATCCTTTTGTGACGATGGACGGGCGTGCGGTGTTCAAGTTCGCCGTAAAAGTGCTTGACGAGGTCGCGCGCGAAACCGTCGACAAGGCGAACCTGAGTTTGTCCGATATCGACTGGCTGATTCCTCATCAGGCTAACCTTCGCATTCTGGAATCGACGGCGAAAAAATTGGGTATCCCCGCGGAGCGCGTCATCGTCACGGTGGATCGGCATGCCAATACCTCGGCGGCCTCGATTCCGCTAGCGCTTGACGTCGCGGTGCGCGATGGGCGCATCAAATCCGGTCAGAGAGTGCTGCTTGAAGGCGTGGGCGGCGGCTTCACCTGGGGCGCGGTGCTCGTGCAGATGTAAGAACGGCCAGACGCAGCAAGACGTCGCCGACGTACCAAGGAGCGGAAATGAAGTTGGCAATGGTTTTTCCTGGGCAGGGCTCGCAATCGGTGGGCATGCTCGCGGCTTACGGTGATGTGCCGGAAGTCAAAGAAGTGTTGGGTATTGCATCCGAGGTGTTGCAGCAGGACATCGGCAAACTCATCGCCGAAGGTCCGGCAGAAGAGTTGAGCCGCACCGTCAATACGCAGCCGGTCATGGTGACCGCGGGCTACGCGGCCTACCGGGTGTGGCAGTCGTTGGGCGGCGCTGAGCCTGCTGTTGTTGCGGGCCACAGCCTGGGCGAATACACGGCGCTGGTCGCCGCCGGCGCTTTGGCGTTTGAAGATGCGCTGCCACTGGTGCGCTTTCGTGCCCAGGTCATGCAGGAAGCGGTGCCGCAAGGCACCGGCGCGATGGCCGCAATCCTGGGTCTTGACGACGCCGCAGTACAGGAAGCGTGCGTGGCCGCGGCACAGGGCGAAATCGTCGAAGCGGTGAACTTCAATGCGCCGTCGCAGGTGGTGATTGCCGGCCATGCCGGTGCCGTCCATCGCGCCATGGAAGTGGCGCGCGAAAAAGGCGCCAAGCGCGCAGTCTCACTGCCGGTGAGTGCGCCGTTCCACTCTTCGCTGCTGGCACCGGCTGCAGCGCGACTGCGTGACTATCTGCAGACCGTGGCCGTCAATGCACCGCGCATTCCTGTGATTCACAATTTCGACGTGCAGCAGCACGACAACCCCGACGCAATCAGAAATGCGCTGGTACAGCAGGCCGACCACGCGGTGCGCTGGGTGGAAACCATCCGTGCCATTGCGGCGCAGGGCATCACGCAGATCGCCGAATGCGGCCCCGGCAAAGTGCTGGCGCCGTTGGCCAAACGCATTGTTGACGGCATGCAGGGCTATGCGCTGATTGATCGCGCGAGCATCGAACACGCCATCGGCGCAATGAAAGGGACATGAGTATGCTGGAAGGTCAGATCGCGCTCGTGACCGGCGCCTCGCGCGGCATCGGCAAAGCGATCGCATCCGCCCTGGGCGCAGCCGGCGCAACGGTCATCGGTACAGCGACCAGCGAAACCGGCGCCACGGCGATCAGCGAACACTTCAAAACCGCGAACATCAAAGGCCGCGGGGCGATGTTGAATGTGACCGATGCCGATGGCATTGCACAGATGCTCGCCGCGATCGAAAGCGAACAGGGTGCGGTGTCCATCCTAGTGAACAATGCCGGCATCACGCAGGACAACCTCACCATGCGCATGAAGGACGAGGAGTGGGACGCCGTCATCGACACCAACTTGAAGTCGGTCTTCCGCCTCTCGCGCGCCGTGTTGCGAGGCATGATGAAGGCACGGGCCGGACGCATCATCAACATCACCTCGGTGGTGGGTGCCAGCGGCAACCCGGGGCAGATCAATTACTCCGCCGCCAAGGCCGGCGTGGCCGGGATGACGCGGTCGCTCGCCCGTGAAATCGGCAGTCGCGGCATCACGGTCAATTGCGTTGCCCCGGGATTCATCGACACCGACATGACCAAAGCATTGCCCGACGCACAGCGCGATGCGCTGCTGGGCCAGATTCCACTTGGGCGTCTTGGACGCCCGGAAGATATCGCTGCCGCCGTTGTGTATCTTGCTTCGCCCGGCGCGGCGTACGTGACGGGCACAACACTGCACGTCAATGGCGGCATGTACATGAGCTAATTGCAGTTCCAGCCGAGCGGGATCGCGAAGTAGTTCTGCTACAATCCGCCCCGCTCTGATTTACCAGAACACAACACAGAGGGATTCCCCATGGAAAACATCGAACAGCGCGTCAAGAAGATCGTGGCCGAACAGCTGGGCGTAAACGAGGCCGAGATCAAGAACGAGTCGTCGTTCGTTGATGATCTGGGTGCCGATTCGCTGGATACCGTTGAACTCGTTATGGCATTGGAAGAAGAGTTCGAAACGGAAATTCCCGACGAGGAAGCCGAGAAGATCACGACCGTGCAGCAAGCCGTTGATTTCATCAACGCGCACGGCAAGAAAGCCTAACAGTAGACGAGGTTGCTTTTGTCCCGTCGACGAGTAGTAATCACCGGTCTCGGCATCGTTTGCCCCGTTGGCAACTCGATTGCCGAGGCCTGGTCAAATATCACTGCCGCCAAATCCGGCATCACCCGAATCACCAAATTTGACGCGAGCACTTTCGCGTGTCAGATCGCGGGTGAGGTCAAGGGATTCGATATCGCGGATTACGTGCAGCCCAAAGAAGCGCGCCGGATGGATGCCTTCATCCATTACGGCATGGCTGCCGCGATCCAGGCGGTAAAGGATGCCGGCATCGAAGTCACGCCGGAAAACGCCGAGCGGATCGGTTGCGTCATCGGTTCGGGCATCGGCGGCTTGCCGCTGATCGAAGATACGCATGCCGCACTGACCGCAGGCGGTGCGCGCAAGATTTCGCCGTTCTTCGTGCCCGGCAGCATTATCAACATGATTGCCGGCAACCTGTCGATCATGTTCGGCTTCAAAGGGCCGAACTACGCGCTCGTGTCCGCTTGCACCACTTCCAATCACTGTATCGGTGACGCCGGACGGCTGATCGAATATGGCGATGTGGACATGGTCGTCGCCGGCGGCGCCGAAGCCACGATCAGCCCGCTGGGCGTGGGTGGTTTTGCCGCCATGCGTGCGCTATCGACCCGCAACGACGATCCCGAGACGGCCAGCCGTCCTTGGGACAAGGGGCGTGACGGTTTCGTACTGGGCGAGGGCGCCGGCGTCCTGGTACTGGAAGAATACGAACACGCCAAGCGTCGCGGCGCGAAGATCTATGCCGAACTGGCCGGCTACGGCATGAGCGCCGATGCGTATCACATGACCGCGCCGTGCGAAGACGGCGACGGCGCGAACCGCTGCATGAGCAACGCGCTGCGCAACGCCGGTCTGAATCCCGATGACATCGACTACATCAACGCGCACGGTACCTCCACGCCGTTGGGTGATGTGGCCGAAACCATGGCGGTCAAGCGCTGCTTCGGCGATCACGCCAGGAAACTGGTGGTGAGCTCGACCAAATCCATGACCGGTCACTTGCTCGGCGCCGCGGGCGGCATCGAAGCGGTGTTCTCGGCCCTGGCGGTGCATCATCAAATCGCACCGCCAACAGCCAATCTGGTGGATGTCGATCCGGCCTGCGATCTCGATTACGCGCCGCTTACCGCGCGCGAAATGCCGATCCGCGCTGCGCTGTCGAATTCCTTTGGTTTCGGCGGCACCAACGGCACGCTGATTTTCAAGCGGCTTTGACCGGCAATTTGAATCTCACCCTGAAACGACCGGCCGCGCTCTGCGCGGCCGTATCGTTTATGCATGTGCTGGCGTTCGGCTGCGCGGTCGTCGCGTTGAGTGGCGTACCACTGGCGTTGGTGCTCTGCGGAATCGGATTGTCCTGCTGTGCGCAATTGCAGCGCCTGCGCGCAGGCCATGCCGCTGACATCAATGAACTGATCTGCCGCAGTGACGGTGGTCTGGAGTTCGCGGGCGTGATCACTCGGCGGCGCGCAGCGCTGGTCGGGTGTGCGGTGCCATCGCCCTGGCTGGCAATCATCCAGACGCGCGACACGGCCGGTCATCGCGAAGCATTCGTCATTACCCCGGATCGTCTCGGTGCCGACGCCTTCCGACAGCTGCGAGTGTGGCTTCGTTGGCATCGCGTCGCCAAGTCCGAATCACAGAACTGAACTTACACCTGAGGGACCTGTCTCTTGCTGCAAGGTCGTGGCCAAATCGCCGAGGGTAGTCCGGTATACTCCTGCCGCCTGACCAGCAACGCCCCACAACAACATAAACGTGAGGCACAGGGAAGCGGCGGCGAATGAATGACCGGGATATAGACCAGCGATTGGTCGAGCGTGCGCAAGCGGGCGACAAACAGGCGTTTGATCTGCTCGTAACGAAGTACCAGCGCAAGCTCGGCCGACTGCTGTCCCGTTTCATCCGGGATTCCGCGGAAGTGGAAGACGTGGCCCAGGAGGCGTTCGTCAAGGCGTACCGCGCGTTGCCCTCGTTTCGAGGCGACAGTGCGTTCTACACCTGGCTGTAC